>NZ_JADEXF010000183.1 GCF_015207245.1 Nostoc cf. edaphicum LEGE 07299 | reverse complement strand
ATACAATGAAGTAATACAAAAGTTTATCATGCGTTCAATGCCTGTGAAGAAACTGGGGAGTAAAGAAGAGAATAGGTTACAGGTTAAAGGGTACAGGGTACAGATTATTCCCTATCACCTATTACCTATCACCTGTCACCTGTCACCTGTCACCTGTCACCTATCACCTATCACCTGTCACCTGTCACCTGTCACCTGTCACCTGTCACCTGTCACCTGTCACCTGTCACCTATCCCCTAATCCCAATGACAAATGACAAAACTATACAGGAGCGCTGACATTGCAAGTTAAAGCAGCAGTAGCTTACAGCGCAGGTAAGCCGTTGACGATTGAAACCGTTCAACTATCGGGGCCACAAGCCGGCGAAGTGTTAGTTGAAGTGAAAGCAAGCGGGGTTTGTCATACCGACGCTTTTACCTTATCTGGTGACGATCCAGAAGGTTTGTTTCCGGCTATTTTGGGACATGAAGGTGCTGGTGTGGTAGTGGAAGTAGGCGCTGGTGTCACCAGTCTCAAACCAGGGGATCGTGTGATTCCCCTCTATACTCCCGAATGTCGCCAGTGCGAATATTGTCTGAGTTTCAAAACTAATCTCTGTCAAGCCATTCGCCTAACTCAAGGACGCGGTGTGATGCCTGATGGCACTAGTCGCTTTAGTATTGATGGGCAAATGATTCATCATTACATGGGTACATCCACTTTTGCTAACTATACGGTGCTGCCGGAAATCGCCTTAGCAAAAATTCGGGAAGACGCCCCCTTTGATAAGGTTTGTTATATTGGCTGCGGTGTGACTACTGGTATTGGTGCAGTTATCAATACTGCCAAGGTGGAACCTGGAGCAAATGTTGTGGTTTTTGGTTTGGGTGGTATTGGCTTAAATGTCATCCAAGGAGCGCGGATGGTAGGGGCGAATATGATTGTCGGGGTGGATATTAATCCCAACAAACGCGCCTTGGCAGAAAAGTTTGGTATGACGCACTTTGTGAATCCTCAAGAAATAGAGGGCGATTTAGTTCCTTATTTGGTTGATTTAACAAAAGGCGGTGCTGATTACAGCTTTGAATGTATTGGGAATGTTAAATTGATGCGTCAAGCATTAGAATGCTGCCACAAAGGTTGGGGAGTGAGCGTGATTATTGGTGTTGCTGGTGCTGGACAGGAAATCAGTACTCGTCCTTTTCAACTAGTAACTGGGCGCGTTTGGAAAGGTTCAGCATTCGGTGGCGCTAGAGGGCGTACAGATGTGCCAAAAATTGTTGATTGGTATATGGAAGGTAAGATAAATATTGATGATTTAATTACTCATGTAATGCCCATTGAGCAAATTAATGATGCTTTTGAATTGATGCACAAAGGTGAATCAATTCGCAGTGTGGTGACTTTCTAATTTGGAATTTGTAATTAGTACTTTTAGTTTCTTGCGATCGCAAACCTGCCCGACTTTTCAAACATCCTCTGATTACAGCAGATTTTGGCATAGATGAGTGATTATCTTGATTTTATTTCTACTCAAATTCGCTTAAACCATCGATACTCACTTTAAACATCAAAAGCCTTGCTGGCGTGGGCTACTGAAACTACACTTAAAATCTAATAGCGATGCCTGCGGCGGGCTATGCCTACGCATTCTCAGAAATCCCCTTCAAGGAACTTGTAGTCATAACTTCTGATCTTTGATACCACAGCTTTCTTGACGCTCAAATTTATGCTGGCTAAATTCCCATCACCTGTATTTACACTTCTATTAGGACTTGGCATAACTCAAACCTTTGGATGCACAACTCAAAAATATAATTCCGCGATCGCTCAAACTTCACCGAAGCCAGCGCCTCAAGTAATTGTGCAACCAGGAGAAGTTCGAGCCTTACTAGGCAAGTTGGATAAAATACCCGTTTTTAACAGCAATAGCCCAGAATGGATTAAAACTGAAGGTATTTTACTTTCTACCTTTCCTCCAAACGGTAAAAAAGTTTCAGCAGCGCATCTCAATTTTCCTTTTCAGGGTCGCTTTGACTTATTCGCCCACCACTACAGCCACACTCCCAAGGATTTACAAACGCTATACCTGGGTGTGATTGTGCAGAACCCTGGTAAAAAACCTGTAACAGTAGATGTGTTACAAGCCGCGAGTTATTTGATGCAGGATGCGCCCTTTGTTACCTTACCCCCCTACATAGAAAATAACGATGGTAAGGCTTACTCAGGCCCAGGCGATCGCGCTGTTGGTGATGTACTCCGAGGTGTTCGACAAGCAGATTTTCCCGCAAAGCTGATAATTCCGCCAGGACAAAGCCGGATGTTGTTAAATCATCCGATTCCTGTACGAAATCTAGAAAAACCGGTGAATGGTCGCTCTAGCTTTATGCGTTTGCGTAGTAGCGATCGAGTTTATGCGGCAAGTTTAGCAATGTTTGCCAAGAAAAATTCTGATAATACAGAACGCCAACCCACTCTCGCAGAATGGCAAGCTTTACTAAATATCGGCAACTTGGCTGGGCCCAGAGATAAAACCCCGACTCCTCTAAATGCTACCAGTGGCGCACTCATCTATGGGCGTGTAGCTGGTGTGTCTAGTGGTTCCCAATGGCAAGCAAAGTTGGTAGATAATCCCCAAACAAAATATCTGACTATTCCTCAACGTGGCAAAGCTATTTCTTATGGTTTAGACACATTGCTTAGTGGTCGATTGGGCACTCAACAAATCCAAACGGCCAAAATGCTGGTACGTTATCCAGATACGGCTTATGAAGCACATGGCAATTATGGGGTGGAATATAAACTCACCTTACCTTTAAGCAACAATACCAACCAAAACCAGACCGTGACTGTTACTTTAGAAACACCTTTAAAGGAAGATAAATTATCCCAAGGTGGTCTACGTTTTCGCAAACCATCCTTAGATTTTCCTTTTTTTCGTGGTACAGTGCGGCTACGCTACTTTGATGACCAAGGTCAACAAAAGACGCGCTACATACATCTATGGCACAGAACTGGTCAGGTGTTAGAACCAATGGTACAGCTTGTACTTCCACCTTCAACTCAGCGAATAGTACAGGTAGATGTGATTTATCCGCCAGATTCGACACCGCCGCAAGTACTGAGTGTAAGAACTTTAGAAAAGTGAGAGTCTCAAAAAAATCAAATAACTTAAAGCTTATATGGTTTTCCAGTACACTAACGCATTTGTCACCATAGCATCGGTTAATTTTGAGAAGTTAGTGAATTTCTATACCAGATTGCTGGAGCAAAAACCACTTACTTTGGTTCCGAATGTCTATGCTGAGTTTAATTTAGTTAGTATGCGATTAGGTATTTTTCAACCAAAGAACACAAATGAATCGGAATTTGAAGCGATTGCCAAAAGTAAGATAAGTTTGTGTTTAGAGATGAGTAACTTAGAAGATGCGATCGCTCACCTAACTGCTTTGGGCTATCCTCCACCAGGAGACATTTCCATTGCTTCCCACGGCAGAGAAATATATGCTTATGATCCTGATGGCAATCGTCTGATTTTACATCAAGCTGCTATAGGGAGTCATTAGTCATTTGTCCTTTGCAAATGACTAATGACTAATGACAAAGGACAAATAACAAAAGACAAATGGCTATAACTCAAAACTATAGATTAAACCTGATTCAATGGTATCCAGGTCACATTGCGAAAGCTGAAAAGAAGCTCAAAGAACAGTTGAAGCGCGTAGATGTGGTGTTTGAGGTACGAGATGCTCGAATTCCCTTAGCAACTCACCATCCCCAAATAGGTGAGTGGGTAGAAGGTAAAAAACGGGTGTTGATACTTAACCGAGTAGATATGATTACACCACAAATGCGATCGCTCTGGATCGATTGGTTTAAACGTCAAGGAGAAGTCCCTTATTTTACCAACGCTCAACATGGTAAAGGCATAGCAGAAGTAGCACGGGCAGCGCAAGCCGCTGGGGTAGAACTCAATCAAAGAAGAAGCGATCGCGGGATGTTACCCCGTCCAGTGCGGGCTGTGGTGATTGGTTTTCCTAATGTCGGTAAATCAGCTTTGATTAACCGCCTGTTGGGAAAGCGAGTCGTGGAAAGTGCAGCTCGTCCTGGGGTAACTCGCCAACTACGCTGGGTGCGAATTTCCGAACATTTAGAATTGCTAGATGCTCCTGGTGTCATCCCTCTAAGATTAGAAGACCAAGACGCAGCCTTGAAATTAGCTATTTGTGATGATATCGGTGAAGCATCTTACGATAACCAGTTAGTAGCAGCAGCCTTAGTGGATTTACTCAACTATTTAGAAGCTGTCGCAGGAGATTTATTACCAAAAAAACCATTACAGTCTCGTTACCAACTCGATTCAACATCAGACACTGGAGATACCTATTTACACGCCTTGGCAGAACATCGTTACAAAGGTGATGTAGAGCGAGCAGCAAGGCAACTTTTAACAGATTTTCGTAAGGGGTTGTTGGGTGAAATGAGTTTAGAATTACCACCCAATTAAATCTAAATTTAAATAGTAAAAATTAGGAAACCTATTTGATTTTTAACAGGACTTACGCAATGATCAAAAACTCCTTGACGGAGTTATGATGCTACTTTGGTAAATCATCAAAAAGCGATGGACATATTTACATGAGGGTGCTTTGCGTTCCTATTCTTTGCCTCCAGCGCCCCATACCCAATGTAACTTTTCTAATGGTTGTTACCCAATTTATGGTAGTGGGAATTATAACACTAGTATAAAAAGATTTTCGTAAAAATTTATGAGCGCAGAAGTTGATGGAACTTTAAGAATTGCCGGCTACCAAATTATCGAGCAACTTTATTCAGGTTCTCGGACTCAAGTGTATCGGGCAATTCGAGAATGCGATCGCCTACCAGTTGTCATCAAGCTCTTAAAACGAGAATACCCAACTTTTAGCGAATTAGTACAGTTTCGCAACCAATATGCGTTGTTTACCGCCGAAGGCATCGCTAAAAACCTAAATATTCCCAGTATTATCAAACCCTACAGTCTGGAACCCCATCATAATGGCTATGCCCTAGTCATGGAAGACTTTGGTGGTGTTTCCCTGCGGCAATTTACTCAAGGAAAAACACTGACATTAGAGCAATTCCTACCCATTGCTCTGCAACTAATAGACACTTTACACCAGTTACATCAACAGCGCGTCATTCACAAAGACATCAAGCCAGCCAACATCTTGATTCACCCTGACACGAAACAAATCAAGCTGATTGACTTTAGTATTGCCTCGCTTTTACCACGAGAAACCCAAGAAATCCAGAGCCTCAATGGATTGGAGGGAACGCTAGCCTATCTGTCACCAGAGCAAACCGGACGGATGAACAGAGGCATTGACTACCGCAGTGACTTCTATTCTTTAGGTGTGACTTTCTTTGAACTACTGAGTGGAAAATTGCCCTTTGAATCCCGTGAGCCGATGGAGTTGGTGCATTACCACATTGCGAAACTTCCACCCTGCCTCTGCGATTTTAACCCAGAATTGCCCTTGATGCTCGGTGAAATTGTCCGCAAACTGATGGCAAAGAACGCCGAAGACCGCTATCAAAGTGCGCTAGGACTTAAACATGACCTTGTTACTTGCTTAGAACAGTGGCGAGAAACAGGCAAACACACCTGGTTTGATTTAGGACAGCGCGATATCAGCGATCGCTTTCTCATACCCGAAAAACTCTACGGGCGGGAATCGGAGGTACAAACGTTACTAGAAGCATTTGGTCATGTTGCCAATGGTGGCTCCCAACTGATGCTGATGGCAGGTTTCTCTGGTATTGGCAAAACCGCAGTCGTCAATGAAGTGCATAAGCCAATCGTCCGGTGGAACGGCTATTTCATCAAAGGAAAATACGACCAGTTCAACCGCAACATTCCTCTGTCTGCTTTTGTACAAGCCTTTCGTGACCTAATCGGACAGTTGCTTAGTGAAAGCGATACTCAGTTAAAGCAATGGCAAAGTCAGATTTTAGCGGCAGTTGGAGAGAACGGACAACTTCTGATCGAGGTAATTCCTGAACTAGAGCAGATGATTGGCAAACAGCCTGCGTTCGCCCCTGGCGTTGGCGGAGCCATCGCTGAATTATCGGGCGGTGCAGCACAGAACCGTTTCAATCTGCTGTTCCAGAAGTTTATTGAAGTCTTCACCACACCAGAGCATCCGTTGGTGATGTTTCTCGATGATTTGCAGTGGGCAGACTCGGCATCGCTCAATTTACTGAAGTTGTTGATGTCCCAGAGCAATGGCGGTTATCTATTCATTATTGGCGCATACCGCGATAACGAGGTGTTTGCAGCTCATCCACTCATGTTGATGCTAGATGAAATCAAAAAGGAATCTTCTTGCGTCAACACTCTGACTTTATTGCCCTTGAGTCAAGCAGATGTGAACCATTTAATCGCCGATTCGCTCAGTTGTGCAACAGGCCAAGCATTGCCGTTGACAGAGTTGGTTTATCAAAAAGCCAAAGGCAATCCCTTTTTCACAACTCAGTTTTTGAAAGCGCTACATGAGGATGGTTTGATTACCTTTGATTGGGAGGCAGGTTTTTGGCAGTGTGATGTAGGACAAGTGCGTAGACGCGTAGCGGCTTGTCGTCAGACATCGCTTGCTCTCACTGATGATGTGGTGGAATTTATGGCACAACAACTTCAAAAATTGCCCGACATCACTCAAAATGTTCTGAAACTGGCAGCCTGTATCGGCAATCAGTTCGATTTGGCGACGTT
>NZ_JADEXF010000182.1 GCF_015207245.1 Nostoc cf. edaphicum LEGE 07299 | reverse complement strand
ATATTTTATAGCTTATTTCAAGCTTTTCCTAGCATATTTTTTGCCATAATTGGCGACACGACTGCCAATGTCAACGCCTATCAATTTGTTTCAGTTGAGTTAAAAGAAACCGCTTTTAGGATTGATGGTGTATTCATCCCTACAAGTGAAACCACAAACCAACCACTTTACTTTGTTGAAGTTCAGTTTCAAGTAGACCCGACTTTCTATAGACGCTTCTTTGCCGAAATCTTCCTTTACTTACGTCAAAACGAATCAGTCAATTTTTGGCGTGCTGTGGTTATCTATCCTCAAAAGAGTTTAGATCCAAGCGATCGTCTACCGTATGAGTTACTGCTAGACAGTTCACAAGTACAACGCATTTATCTAGATGAATTAGATTCGACAGAAAACTCCCTTCAAGTTGCGATCGTTAAATTAATTATCGAAAGAGAAGAGACAGCCGTTGACAAAGGTAGAGAATTGATTTTACAAGCAAGGCAACAACTGCCAGATGAATCTACCAGTAAGCAAATTGTAGAATTGATAGAGACTATTCTGTTGTACAAATTTACCCGGTTAAGCCGAGAGGAGTTAGCAGAAATGTTGGGTATAGACGACGAATTCAAAAAAACACGAATGTACCAATCAATCAAGGAAGACGGCTTAGAAGAAGGTCGCCAGGAAGGTCGCCAGGAAGGTCGCCAGGAAGGTCGCCAGGAAGGTCGCCAGGAAGCTAAGTTAGAAGCTATTCCCCGATTGTTGGCATTGGGATTGAGTGTAGAACAAGTGGCAGTGGCTCTCGATTTAACGGTGGCGCAAGTAGAGCAAGCAGCCCAGAATTAGTCTATCTGATAGTGGGCAGTGCTTGCCTCTAATCTAATCAGCAAGTGTCACGCCAAATAGCCTGTTTTAGACATCGCCTCTTTTTGTTTTAGCTAAACCAGAAGCGATGTCTACGAAGGGCTTACGCCTACGAACTCAAAACCTGGGTTACATCTTACCGTGTTGCAGCACTTGTTGTAGATGTTGGCGAATTTCTTGTGCGTGTTCAATATCAGATTGCCGCAATTTTTGGAACAACTCTACACAAGGTTGAGAACCTACTTGTTCTGCATCTTTGATGTAAGTATCGTAAGCTTTAACAGCTTCAGCCTTGTTGTGCAAAACGGTGACAAAATCATACTCCAAGTCGCTAATCGCTGTTTGAGATTGTCCGTTACCTGTATTTGTAGCCATTGCTTGAACCTCTTTTAGAATTTCTAATTAACGTTATATTCACCCTTAAAGAGCAATTCATCTTCCAAAAAGAGTATATTTCAATACGTCGGAAGTACATTGCAAAAATAATTTCCTGATACAACCTCACACAAAGGAGTGGGGAGTGAGGAAAAGTATTTTCCTCACTCCCCAGTACAGACACGATTAATCGCGTCTCTCCCACTCCCCATTTTCATAACAATTTATCCAAGCGGTTGGTTCTCATCACATTGACGTGAATACTGTAATTCCAACTCGTTTTGCCGTTCTCTACCTCCCCTATACACAACCGGACAAAACTTAGTGTTAGCGCTCATACAATCCATGTGTGGCGTTTTAGCGCATACCACAAGTAGTCCACCTAGAACAAACAACAAACCACAAATTGCAAGCGTATTAACCCAATGCATTTCCAGCGCTCCGTGAACTACTACCTCTCGCAGTAGAGATACAATTGTTACCTCAACTGCTACTCCCACAGAGATACTATGTTCTTGCAAATAGACCATTAATAGTCGAAATAACTCGACTAAAATCAACACAAATAGTATTTTTGCAGTCACATGTTTATAGTCTAGTGGCTGCGTGAGGGCGATAGCTATCCCCCACAATTGGATTAGCATGACGGCGAACAAACCCAAACACAAAACAATCACAATTAAATCTTGAAAGGCTTCCATGTTGCGAACAATTGATTGCCGATCGAGCCAGCGATCGCTAAATAAAAATCGACTTTTCTGGCGCTTTTGCATGTACATTTTTCCAATCGGGACGAGTTCAGACAACACCAGCGAGTCAACCCAATAGTTTTATGTTATGCAATATTAAGTTTTTCTGCCTCAGCGAGGTTGGTAATTTAAATTTTGTGCTTGTTGCAACAATTGCTCGGCATTTTTCGCCCACTGGGGATTTTTTTGGGCATTGTATAAATCTCTAGCAAATTGCAATACTTGTACTGCATCGCCATATTGCTGTAACTGCATAAAAACTAACCCAGCACCATAATAAGCATTGGGATAGTTAGAGTTAGCTTCGGCTGATTTTCTAAAAGCCTCTAATGCTTCTTGTAGTTTACTTTGTTGAAAAAAAATTGAGCCGAGATTGTAGTAAGCTTCTGGATACTTGGGATTAATTTTTAATGCCTGATAAAATGCACTTCTGGCTTGATCGAGTTTACCTTGTTGGAGATAACACATCCCTATATGGTAAGGAGGTTCTGGTGCATTTTTGCTATATTCTACAGCTTTTTTAAAAGATGCGATCGCTCGCTCGCAATCTCGTTGCTGTTCTTGTACTAATCCCAAGTTATAGTGGGCAAATCCGAGTTTGGGATCGAGTTCTAAGGCGCGTTGCAAATAGTCGTTAGCTAACTTTAAATTATTACCTTCTAACAACGCTCCGCCTAAATTAGCAAAAGCTGGAGCAAATTTCGGATCGGCTTGCGTCGCTCGATAAAATGCATCCGCAGAGGGTTGTAATTGTCCTGTTTGTCGGTATGCTAACCCCAGATTATAGTGCGCTGGTGCCAATGCCGGATCTAATTTAGCCGCTTGTTTAAAGGCTGCGATCGCATCTTGTACTCTTCCCGCCTGAATCGCTTGTAAGCCTTGGTTTAACCAGCCTACGGCAGTTTTAGGATTAGATTGTGCCAACCTTGAGGCGACAGAAGGAGATAGAGCAAGAGAGGGGAAGGAAATACTCATAACCAGCATCAAACTTACTAACCCTGCTATGCGATATTTAAAGAATGATAATCTCATTGATTTTCTGACTCGCAACACTTTCAGTTAAATTTACTGCATAAAAACTTTTTTACAAAACTTTTTGGTTCTGAATAAAAATTTGTGATACTTAACTTTTCTTAAGCTAAATCTTACGACAGGCTACAATTTTTTTAACTTTCAATTAAAGGGAGGATAATAACGAATTAAAGAAGGGGTAATTTTGACTCCATAGAACCATTTTTTTATCCCTTGATATTGATATATACAGAATCATGCGGTTATGAATGAATTACCGCAAGGGAGGTTTTTATGAACGAAAAAGTAAAATCGGGTTCGCGGAACGTTGCAATTGTTGGGCCTTATTTAAGTGGAAAAACCACTTTACTAGAAAGCTTGTTATTTGTCACAGGGGCAATTTCCCGCAAAGGCAATGTTAAGGACAGCAATACAGTAGGAGATAGTGCAGCCGAATCGCGCGATCGCCACATGAGTGTAGAAGTCAGCACCGCTAACACTGAGTATAACGGCATTCGCTTCACATTTATTGACTGTCCGGGAAGCGTAGAATTTGCTCAAGAAACGTACAATGCTTTAATCGGAGTCGATGCAGCAATTGTAGTTTGCGAACCCATCCGCGATCGCGTCCTTACCCTAGCCCCTCTATTTAAATTCCTAGACGATTGGGAAATTCCCCACCTCGTCTTTGTCAACAAAATGGATCGGGCAAATATTCACGTCCTAGAAACGTTACACGCCCTGAAAGCAGTATCTAGCCGTCCTTTGGTAGCGCATCAATATCCCATCATGAACGGGGAACAACTCACCGGCTTTATCGATATGGTGAGCGAACAGGCATATCAATATCATCCAGGCGCACCTGCCGATCCCATTCCCTTCCCCGAAAGTTTAAAGGAAGAAGAACATACAGCACGGGCAGAAATGCTCGAAGCTTTAGCAAATTTTGACGACCATTTACTCGAAGAACTTTTAGAAGACATCGAACCACCCCAAGAGGAAATCCTCAAAGATTTAAAAATGGAATTAGGGGCAGATTTAGTAGTGCCCGTTTTCTTTGGTGTAGCAGAACAAGATTATGGTGTTAGACCTCTATTAGAAGCCTTGTTACGAGAAGCCCCCGAACCAGAAACCACAGCAGAACGTCGTTTAAAAAACATAAAAGGTGATACAGCTTTAGCGCAGGTATTAAAAACTTACTACACTCCCCAAGGTGGCAAACTGTCTTTGGTGCGTGTTTGGCGTGGCAAATTAACTGATGGCATTGTCCTCAATGGCATTCGCACTGGTGGAATTTACCGCCTGATGGGACAACAACAGCAGTCAGTTAACCAAGTTAGTGCTGGTGAAATTGTTGCATTAAGCCGTTTAGAAGGAATCAAGACAGGCGATACAATCTCTATAGAACAGCAGTCGGCAATAAAATTACCCAAAGCTGTAGAGTTGGAACCAGTGTATGCTCTCGCCATTACACCAGAAAAGCGCAACGATGAAGTTAAACTCAGCAGTGCCATCACCAAGTTATTAGAAGAAGACTGCTCACTTGCTTGGGAACAACATGGCGATACCCACGAAGTTATTCTTTGGGGTCAAGGCGAGATTCATTTACAAGTCGCCTTAGACAGACTGCGCCGCAAATATAACTTGCCGATGACAACCCACTTGCCGCAAGTGCCTTACAAAGAAACCATCCGCAAAACAGTGGCTTCAGTTCATGGACGCTACAAACACCAAAGCGGTGGTCACGGACAGTTTGGTGATGTTTTTCTCGAAATCAAGCCTTTACCACGCGGTACAGGTTTCAACTTTAATGAAACCATTGTCGGCGGCGTGGTTCCCAAACAGTACATTCCTGGGGTGGAAATGGGCGTGAGAGAATTTCTGACACACGGGCCTTTGGGCTTCCCAATAGTGGATTTGGCGGTAACTCTGACTAATGGTTCATATCACAACGTTGACAGTTCCGAACAAGCCTTTAAACAAGCTGCCAGATTGGCAATGCAAACGGGGATACCCCAAGCGGAACCTACCTTGTTAGAACCAATTCTGCGGGTAGACGTTACTACACCGAGCGAATTTACTTCCAAAGTGCTGCAACTATTGAGTGGTAGACGGGGGCAAATTTTAGGCTATGAGGGTAGAAACGATTGGCAAGGCTGGGATAATGTCTCTGCATACTTACCACAAGCAGAGATGCAGAATTTTATTGTAGAGCTGCGATCGCTCACCTTGGGCGTTGGTTCCTTCCACTGGGAATATGACCATCTCCAAGAAGTACCAGAAAAACTCGCCGAACGCGTCATTCACAGCAATGGTAATGGTGGTAACGGCAACGGCAAGTAATTTTGAATTTTGAATTAATTGTAGAGTAGCGTAGGCTTTGCCTGTCGTAGGCATTGCTCCAAGGCTGAGATTCCTGACTTCTGAGAAAAGTCGGGAATCTTTTTTAATCTGTAAAAAGATTCGTAAACCGCTCTGACTTTTCACGTTATGTGGAAAAGCCAACGATTCACCTAACCCCCAACACGTAGCGGTAAGGGGAAAATTCAAAGTCTCTCTCCTCTTAGGAGAGAGATTTAGAGAGAGGTTTTCCACATCCCGTGAAAAGTCAGGTAAAGCGCTAACTTGTGTGAAATGGTATTAGTTTTATAAAAGCGTTTGGGCATTATGTGATTAAGTATATTCGTCTTAATTACACAGAAAAAACTCATGGGCTTTATAGTCTCTCTTGTAACTAGCCTAATTGCAATTCTCGTTTATCTCAATACAGGTAGGATATCTAGTGAAAGGTCACGTTTAGCAATACGCACAATTATGATATTAATTGGCAGTATTGCAGTACTGAATTCTTTTTCTAGACTTTTGGTGATTGTCCCACCTGGTAATGTCGGTGTCGTCAATTTTTTTGGTGAGGTTTCCGAAACTACTCTTAATCCTGGTGTCCACTTGCTTAACCCCTTTAGCAAGGTGCTGAATTTTTCTACTCGCATTAAGGATGTAAAAGAAAATGTAGATGCAACATCCCAAGAAGGTTTGAGCCTAAATCTTGATGTCAGTCTTCAGTACAAGCTCGATCCGCAAAAGGCAGCTACAGTATATAAAACAATTGGAACTGATGAAACACAACTGGTGATTTCCAGATTCCGCTCTACTGTCCGCGCCATCACGGCAAATTACCCAGCCAATGCTATTTACTCTACCAAACGGCAAGAAATCGCCCAAAAAATTGACCAACAACTCACCCAAGAAATACCTGCTTTGGGTTTCATCGTTGAGGAAGCTCTTTTACGAAACATTAAAATGCCTGATACTCTACAAGCTGCAATTCAAAATAAACTCAAGACAGAGCAAGAAAATCAGCAGATGAAATTTGTTTTAGAGAAAGAGCGTCAAGAGGCAGAACGAAAGCTTATTGAAGCGCGAGGTATAGCTGATTCCCAAAAAATTCTCTCTGGTGGGCTTACTAACCAAGTGCTACAATTACGGGCGATTGAAGCCACAGAAAAGCTAGCTAAATCTAATAATTCTAAGGTTGTAATTATTGGTTCCGAAAAAGGCGCAGTGCCTATTATGATCCAGCCATAAACAAGAACCTCAAAGCCCTAAAATTTTTTGATCGGGTCAATGACTTTTCAAATCATTTCTGCTTCACTTACACCCGTTGCTTTGGCGATCGTCTTTAGCAGATGCTCTTGATCTAGTTTAATATAAATTTGCTCATTATCCATTGTCTATTTCCTCCCATGACCATCGGGGGTTGCCTTATCT
>NZ_JADEXF010000181.1 GCF_015207245.1 Nostoc cf. edaphicum LEGE 07299 | reverse complement strand
TTATATCCATTGCTACGATGATTTCATCTTCAACAACTAATATATTTACTGGGTTCATGATTGTGTTTAACTTATAAAGTTAGAAGTTTTTAGTTGGGAATATAATTTTATACTCTACTCCCTTGTTACTGGTAAAATCGATATTGCCTTGTAGCTGATGTATTAGACCTTTGACTAATCGTAAACCTAATGATTCTGTAGCTTGAAAGTCAAAATATTGGGCAAAACCGACACCATTATCACTGATATTAAGTCTAAATAAATTGGGTTGCATGGAGCAAAAGTCAATACAAATTTCTCCCGGTTCTCTTTGGGGAAAGGCATATTTTAGAGAATTTGAAATAAGTTCATTGATAATCAAACCGCAAGGAATAGCTGCATCAATGGCTAGAAAAACCTCCTCAACGTTCATTTTCAAGGTAATATCGCTGGAATTAACGTTGTATGAATAAAATAAATTAGTTACTAAATCTTGAATATAGTCGGCAAAATTAATTCTTGCCAAGTCTTGAGATTGATACAGTTTCTCGTGGATCAGAGCCATTGATTCAATCCGGTTCTGGCTATCTTTAAATACCTCAAGAGCTTGATTGTCCTTGAGATACTCTGCTTGCAGGTTGAGCAGACTGGAAATAATCTGCAAATTATTTTTTACCCGGTGATGAATTTCTTTCAATAGCACCTCTTTTTCTTCAAGCGATGCTTTAATCTGCTCCTCTGCTTGTTTACGCTCCCGTCTCACTAGTGCCTCGCGCAACTCGCGGGCAACAGCAGGGGTAAGTCGTGCTAGATTGCCTTTGATGATGTAGTCATGGGCACCAGCTTTCATCGCGGCGACTGCCGTATCTTCACCAATAGTGCCTGAGACGATAATGAATGGCAGGTCAAGTCCACTTTCCTTGACCTGCTTCAATGCCGCCGGGGCGCTAAAGGTGGGCATGGAATAATCGCAGATCACGATATCCCATGTTTGCCCTGCGATCGCAGCTTTCATGGCTGTGGGTGTATCAATCCGTTCAAAGGTTACTTCGTAGCCACCACGTTGCAGTTCGCGCAGCAGCAACAAAGCGTCGTCTTCTGAATCCTCAACAAGTAATACGCGCAGAGGTATACCCATGTAATTCGTAATTCGTAATTCGTAATTCGTAATTAAGAAAGTCAGCCTTACGTCTATAACCTGATTTTGGAGGATTGGTAAAAGCTATATCCTTGGTGGTGATTCGTTTAAGACAAACCAGTACAATCCTAGTTGTCGCACTGCTTCACTGAATTGGGAAAAGTCTACTGGTTTGCGAACATAGCTGTTGGCTCCCAAGCTGTAACCATTGATTAAGTCTTGCTCCTCTTTGGACGAAGTGAGAATGACGACGGGAAGGATTTTTGTCCTATCGTCGGTTCGTAGCTGTCGCAAAACTTCCATACCATCCATTTTAGGCAACTTCAAATCTAGAAGGATGAGATTCGGCATAACGCTCATGTCGCGATCGGCGTAGACACCTTTACCAAAGAGATAATCTAGAGCTTCCACCCCATCGCGTGCTACCACCACCTCGTTCAGAATATTGTTTTTCTTAAGTGCGCGTAGGGTGAGCGCTTCATCGTCAGGATTGTCTTCTACAAGTAAAATCATGTTGTATTCCTCTATTTAAACGGTGAAGTAAAATGTTGCGCCTTGCTCTACTGCACTTTCAGCCCAGACACGGCCACCATGACGGTGGATAATGCGCTGCACAGTAGCTAGTCCAATGCCAGTGCCTTCAAACTCAGTCATGGCGTGTAGGCGCTGAAAAGCACCGAAGAGTTTCTCAACATAGGCCATATCGAAGCCTGTGCCATCATCGCGGACAAAATATACATGGGTGTCATCTTGCTGTAAAAGCCCAAATTCTATGCGGGCTTTTTGATTTTTTCCTGTAAACTTCCACGCATTACCCAGCAGGTTTTCTAGCACGATCCGTAACAGATGAGTATCACCATTGGCAACCAATCCCGGCGTAATGATAAACTCCACTTGGCGTTCTGGTTGGGTTTTGTGCAACTCTGTAGCGATCGCCTCCACTAGGGCGCTCAGATTAACCTTTTCGTAACGCATCTCACTACGCGTTAATCGTGACAGATTCAGTAAATCGTCGATCAGTTGTGCCATTCGTTGGGTGGCTGCACGCACTCGCTGAAGGTAGTTTTGACCTAATGCGTCCAGCTTGTCAGCATAATCTTCTAGGAGTGCTTGACTAAAGCCATCGATGCTCCGCAAGGGGGCCCGCAGGTCGTGAGACACAGAATAACTAAATGCTTCCATCTCTTTGTTAGTGGCTTCGAGTTGTGCTGTGCGTTCTGCAACTCGCCCCTCAAGCTGGACGTTCAGACGTAGAATCTCTGACTCCGCCTTTTTACGCTCATTAATTTCAGTTTGCAATTCTTCGTTAGTGTTTCTCAGTTCGGCAGTCCGTTTGTTAACCTCTATTTCTAACTCATCGCGAGCCTTTTGCAGAGAATTTTCCATCTGCTTGCGTTTGACGAGTTCCTGATTGGTGATCGTGGCTGCTAAACCGACGATCGCAGAAGCAATAATGCTGCCAAAAATAGTTAGCAAAGTTGTTTGATGAGCGCTGGCGTTCGCCTCCATCGATCGCTGTTTCAACAACTCATTCTCTTCGTTCTCCATAGCTGTGGTCAGCATTCGGATGTCCTCCATAATCTGCTGACCCCGATCTGTCTGAATTATTTGCAGCGCGGACTCCAAGTTTTTGCTCCTAGCGTTAATTGTCTGTTCCATCAAAACCATTTTTTTCGTTATCAGAGGTTCAAGGCGATCGAGCCGCCGCTGTTGATTCGGGTTATCCGCAGTCAATTGGCGTAGAGTCTTAAGTTTCTGAGCAATCTCGCCAGTTGCACTGCGATAGGGTTCCAGATACCGTTCTTTGCCTGTGAGAAGATAGCCTCGTTGTCCAGTCTCTGCATCTCTGATCTGTGACATTACTTCTTTTGTCTTTTCAAGCACCTTGCGTGTATGTGTTACCCATTGAGCGTTTTCTCTATACTGAAGCAAACTAAGATATGAGACTACGCCAACACCAGTCATAATTGCGACTGCTATTACAAAACTGCCTGTATTCTTTTTGTAAATAGCCCATTCCATTTTTTACCTTCCTAGTTGAAAAAGTAGCTGCTGACTAAAGTGGTAAAAACGGTGAGCCAGCTTTTCTACAAGAGGCTACGGGGAGCATCCACTTTTGGAAGAAACACCGGGCGATTGGAAATCGCGGCTACACAAACGAAGTCCGCCTACGCGGACTCTCTGAAACCCGCGCAGGCGGGTTTAGTTTGTATAGCCCCAGACTTCTAGTCTGTTCGCGTAGCGTGCGCCTTAGCGCAGGGCGATCCGCCAAAAGCGGATGCTCCCAGGCTACGCCAATGTGACGCTTTGCGATCGCAGCGTTAGCGCCAGCGCCGTTAGGATCGTCACGCGTTCCCGTCTTTGAAAGAGAAGGGTGACTAGCAGCCCAACTACTCGTCATAGTTTTAGTAACTGATACCAAGTTTCTTAACTTTGAGAGCGAATTAGCTCTAATAAAGGATATCTGTAATTAGTTAATGATTGTGACCGTATATTTTCTGAGACATGAGAAGGCAAATAATAAATTTTGTTAAATTATTAAGTATATTTTCGCAGCTATCTTCACGAGATTTTCGCTTGCATAAATTATATTAATGTGCCATCGCACATCAGCGATTGCACTTAAAAACCTTTATTCATATTAGCTTGATATTAAATTGATCAATAAATGCGTAGACTAAATAGAAACATAAAGTACTATCAGTAACCTGAAAAATTCTGCATCGTCCAGGGATTGAGCCGAAATGTTTGTCAAATAGTGCCAATTTGCTGAAAAACGTTGTCCTGTCTACCTTTTTGTCTTTAAAATCGAGCTTCTCTACTAAAGAAAGGTTAGGGGGTTCAGTTTTGGATGGGTTTTTCACTTCATATTGAAAAATCAGGACAAATTATCGGGAACTGTAGTACTTGAATGTGTAGTTAACACTACTATTTCGATCTCTGTAGAGAACCAAAAAAAAAGTAATAAGTGCATAAAACTCCAAAAGCGAACTGTATTTATATATAGAGGTTCAAATATAAAAAACTCAATCTAGTTTGAAATTATCAAGGTGAAAAATTATGACAAGCTTTATGCAAGTTCACTTACACAACGATCTACTGCACCCAGTCCGCGAATGGTTGGAAACTATAGAAATTCATAACTCCAAATTGGCTCATTTCCTATGCAAAGCTATTCCTGCTCAATGTCCCTTTGAACGAGACATCACGCTGTTTGGTCGGAAGCTATTCCATATTCCACCTATGTGTAAATTAAATCCTCTATACGAGGAAGTGGTTGGTTTGCGTTTTAGAGCGCTCTGTTATCTTGCCGATGAATGTGGTGAAGATATCACAGCTTATTGTTGATAGCCAGTTGGATTGTTCTTCATCGAGCAGCGATCGGTAATTGCAGATTTACGGTTGTTACTTACTTAGGTTTATACTAAGCTAACGTACACCTAATTAGATGTTTGGCTATTAAGTAGCTGGCATTATTGTTGCTTCCCGTATCCTGCTGAAATTATTAAGATCATCATGACGCACATCTTACTGATTGAAGATGAGGTCAAACTGGCACGATTTGTCGAATTGGAATTGAATTATGAAGGCTATCAAGTCAGTATTGCCTACGATGGATTAACTGCACTTACCGCAGCAAGGGAGTTGCATCTGGATTTAGTAATTTTAGACTGGATGTTGCCTGGGTTGTCGGGGTGGGAAATTTGCAGCCGCCTGCGAAGTATAGCTGAGAAAGTGCCGATAATCTTATTAACCGTCAAAGATGAAGTGAGCGATCGCATTGCAGGTTTAGACGCTGGTGCTGATGATTACCTCGTTAAACCCTTCAGCGTTGATGAATTATTAGCCAGAGTCGGCGCTCATCTACGAAGAAGCAACAAAGCAGAGTACGCAGATGTTTTAGAATTTGAAGACCTGAGTTTAAATCGTCGCACGCGCGAAGTGTATCGAGATCGGCGGTTAATTGAGTTAACTGCTAAAGAATTTGATTTACTAGAATATTTACTGGCCCATCCGCGACAGATAATTAGCTGCGATCGCATTTTAGAGGAAGTCTGGGGTTATGACTTCATGGGCGATACCAACATTATTGAACCCTACATTAACTACCTGCGCCTGAAACTTGAAGCCAATAACGAAAAATGCCTTATTCAAACTGTGATCGGTGTTGGCTACACATTGCATGATTGAATTGGGGAGAGACAAGCGAAAGACTTTTCAATAATTCTTCCTTATTCCCTCAGTGCCTATTGCCCAAAAGCAAAAGGCTTCACCATAGCAAACTTTGGTGTTTTTGGCAATCTCCACAAAAACTCATCCAACTTAGAGTTAATTATATTAGGATGCACAAAGCTATCATCATCCAAAATCCAAAACTCAAAGTGGCATGACCTATCTAGAAACAGCAGCGCAGTTCTACCGCGAAGTTGCCCAAACCCCGCAAGTTGGACTTTGTTGTGTACAAAGTACGCCCCTGCAACTACCAGGATTGAAAATTCCTTTGCCAATGCAGGAAATGAATTATGGTTGTGGCACCACTGTTCACCCCACCGAACTAGGAAACCAACCTACAGTGCTGTACGTCGGCGTTGGTGGCGGCTTAGAAGCGTTGCAATTTGCTTATTTTTCCCGTTATGCAAGTGCTGTAATTGCCGTTGAACCGGTTGGAGCCATGCGGGAAGCAGCTGCACGTAATTTGGAAATTGCTGCTCAAGAAAACCCCTGGTTTAACACCAGCTTTGTCGAAATCCGCGAAGGTGATGCTTTTAATTTACCTGTTGCTGATGCTAGCGTTGATATCGTGGCACAAAATTGCCTTTTCAACATCTTTGAACCAGAAGATTTAACTCGTGCTTTAAAAGAAGCATATCGGGTGTTAAAACCAGGTGGACGCTTGCAGATGAGCGATCCAATTGCTACTCGTCCTATTCCAGCACATCTTCAAGAAGATGAGCGACTGAGAGCCATGTGTTTATCAGGTGCGCTCACATATCAAGAGTATACGGAAAGGATTATAAATGCTGGTTTTGGTCAAGTTGAAATTCGTGCCCGTCGTCCTTATCGCCTACTAGATTCCCAGACTTATAATTTAGAAGAAAACTTACTTTTAGAAAGTCTGGATTCTGTCTCATTTAAAGTTGTAATTCCAGAAGATGGTGCTTGCATTTTCACTGGAAAAACAGCAATTTATGCTGGTTCTGAACCCTTCTTTGACGATTTGGCAGGTCATTTACTTCAGCTAGGTATTCCGGCTGCGGTGTGTGATAAAACTGCTGCTAAACTTGCTGCTAGTAAGCCAGCAGAAATAATTGTTACCGATTCAACCTGGCACTATAGCGGTGGTGGCTGCTGTTAATTTCTTAACAAAGAATTCAGGGCTCAGAATGGGCTAAACGCCCCGCTACCGCTAACAGAATAATTCTGTGTGACACTTCTCTACGAGACGCTTTGCGTAGCTTGCCTCCACGTTCGCACAGCGTGCCGTAGGCAAGTGGTACGACAAGCTCAGTGCATCGTTGGGTAATAAATGCACAATTTGAGTATTTCACTAATTACATTCCGAATTCTGGATTCTGAATTCTTCTTTATAAACTCCAAAATGTTGTTAATTAGTCTATTTTTAGCTACGCTTTTTTTAGCGTAT
>NZ_JADEXF010000180.1 GCF_015207245.1 Nostoc cf. edaphicum LEGE 07299 | reverse complement strand
TTTCAACACTGCTTTTAGCCAGTTAAGATAGAAAACTTAAGCGGAAAAGTTTGTGTTTTTAATCTGGATTTTAGGCAAAGTTCCAACTGAAGCGGTTTTGAGCCAACAGTAAATGTAAATAACAGGTTTTGCTAACTTTGCTAAAATTTGCATTTTGTACCATTCTCAAGCAATTGGTTATTTAAGTAATTTGCACAGGTATAATCTCCAAATTTCTTGCTAATAGGGTTGAACATTACTAACACTCGCCTAAAAAACAGAAATGTTTCTTTACATCCACTACGGGGCGGGCGATCGCGTGTAAACAGCTTTTATTACTCTCATGAGAGTATAATAAATGTACTTTCCGCTTAACTCATCAGGGGTATTTGATTGGGTTCAAGAACGGCTATCTCCACTATCACCGTAGTAGATAGGTACAGGGAGCAACGCGAGCAGCGAGCAGTATTGGGGAAGGTACGGTGGAGATGCAAAGTCAGCCCAAGGGGACACACAGTTTTACCAAATTTAATTCGCTAAGAACTTATGCAAAGTTGTACTAAGGTGTTATGTTTTGCCAAATCAGTTTTTACAGATGCACGTTTTTGAAAACTGAAATCGCGCTATTGCCCACATATCAAGCTTTTTAGGCTAAATAGTACATTTATCTGTGCAACTTTAAATTTGAAGAGGAGAATGTTACAGGAAAAAAATAACTTATCTTTATCTTAAGTTTCTTATCTTGAGTTGCAAAAGTTTTGTAAAGTTAGCAAACTTAAATCAACAGGCATCAATCAATCAACCACGTAGATAAGGGTGCATAAGATGAGCAATCAGCAATGCTGCGAAACTTTAGATTCGTCTACATTGCCTCTGGATAAACTCCTTCGGTTGCAGATTAAGTCTGCTGCCGAACGGTTGTGCGTACCACCAAGGCACTTTGGCAGGATACGAGATGAAGGAGTATTTACTTCTAATTCTTCCGCCACCCATTGGAGTCTCCCTATGACGGAGGTTTACAATAGGGAAGACAGATGACACCGCCCATGCTTTGCTTCTTTCACCAGCAGTGCAACTAAAGGGCAGTTTAGACTTTGTTTGACACTATCTGATCAAAATGAGCGTTGCTTCTAATTAAATATGCAGGATGGTAATGAAACACATCCTGTGTGCAATCCATTTGTTACTTATAAAATAAAAGCTTCCTGTTAGTTTCCCTAAACCTTATACACGAATGAAGCCGTTTGTCAATCAGGTTTCTGTCAATACATAAGTCCTAAGGATATGGGATTTTCTCGCCATCTAAGTCATCTTTAACTACCTCTTTTCTTGGAAACGTTCAGCGAAACTCACAATTGGACATTGCGTTTCTCAAAGAAAATCAGCAAATTGCCCATGCCTTGGTAGCCAAGGCGGTGGTCAAAATGCTGAAAGACATAGAAATGCAATATGCAGTTGGTGTTTCGGTAGGTGCGATAAACCGCCCACCGTAGGCGATCGCATTCCTCTAGCATTCCAATACCACAAGCTGTAACACAGTTCAATTTACTTACTTGACTGGCAATTTTTTGGAATTGTCGCTTAATAACGCCTCAAATAGCTCAACCCATTGTACTGTCTACATTTTAACCATCGGGCGAAATGCTTGCTGCACTGGATTTCATGGGTTATTTAGCTTATTTCGCAACAACTCTGTTATTGCCACGAGTGACTTGCCCCAATTCTGTAGCAACCATAAGTGAGGAAAGGAACTATGCGTAATGATTTTTTAACTAATACTGATTCAGCGTGTTTCGTACCTGATGAAACAGCGATCAAGACTGCTAACTACACTTCAAGGCATCGATCCAGTTCTGCAAAAGGTGGCGATCGCTCCGCCTTAAAGATGAGTGATGCAGAGAGGATAGCTCAAACTCAGAAGCTTTTAGATAGAGCGATCGTAGATGCTTGGTACACAGTCAAGAGCGATCGCAGACCACCAAAACTGACTCGTACACGCTGGGTATGGCGACTCACAGGTCTTTACCATCTGTGCCACTCGACTACTCGACTGATGGAGGAAGCTGCTCAAAGCTTTGCTTCAGCAAACCGCAAGAGTTTAGCACAATGGGCTACAGAAAAAGCCAGAGAGGAAGCGGGTCACGACCAACTTGCCTTGCTCGATATCCAGTCGATGGGATATAAAGCCGAAGCTGTTGTGGAAGCACTTGTTCCTCCCGCTGCAAAGGCTTTGATGAATCACTTTACCAGAAGCGTGCGGGACTCAGATCCAATCGGTTGCGTGGGGTATTCCTATACAGGGGAACGCCTAGCGATATGCAGAGGAGTGGAGTATATCCAGATGGTAGAGGCATTGCTACCACCGGATACCAATGCAACCCGCTGCCTGCGGGTACATAGTGCCGTTGGCAGTGATGTGAAGCATGTAGAGGAGACGATTGAGATGATTGCAGAGCTTAGTGATGATGAGCGTGTTCGCGTTGCGAGAGCCTGTTACAAAGCAGCGTTGTTGCGCTTTAGCCCACCTAAGGAACACTACATATCAGATGAGGAAATTCAGAATGTTTTAAAACCACTAGTGCTCGCTTAATAACCGAACAACCAAAGACAACTCACACCTTTAACAATATAACTCAAATAGCTACAAGGAGAAGAGAATGAAAACTACAACAGCTACAGTTATCGATCGGCAATCAATGGAAACTACACCAGCTACAGTTATCGATCGGCAATTTTTGAGTCCCGATTATTGCAGCCTCATTAAGAACAGCTTAGAGGTTTTGGATAACATGGAGAGCGATTTGGAAAGCATTATGGTTAAGGAGTTCGCGCGAGGATTGCCAAGCGACATTGACGGCAGCGATGTTTAGTTGTTGCTTACCTGTGTATTTTAATAAATCAGGTTTGAGCTAACACATGATGTCCCTGATTGTCTAGTCACTATCAAGTAAGTGTTGAAAGAAGCTTTGAGGCTGGTTTAACCTAACTACTGTGACAAATAGACAATCAGGGATTAACGCTTATGACCTGATATTTCAGTCATATTTTGTGGTGAGTTTCTCTAGGGAGTGTAGTCTCTTCAGGTTTAGTATAACTAAATCTTTGTAAGTTTTCGGCTTTGTCCTGTTTATTATTACATCTTTTACTTTGTACAAAGCTTATAAAGCTTTCCAACTTGTGGCTAATAGTCAGAGCATATCTGGAGTAATTTAACTGTTAGATAAGCTATTTTCAGAAGTAACTGCTCCAAGAAGTTTCAACATAGAAATCGTTGCGCCAGTTATACCTGTAACCTCTTGAATATTTGTTCCCTCATATAATTTCTTAGGTTTCAAAATCTTTAAGCACTCACTCGCGCTCACATTCCAAAGTCGAATTGTATCGTCGGTGCTGCTACTAGCCAAAGTTTGATTATCTAGGCTAAAGGCTACTGACCAGACGAAAGCCGAATGTCCACGCAAGGTTTTTTTGCATTCACCAGTACTGAGATCCCACAACTTTATTGTATGATCGGGACTGCTACTGGCTAGGGTTTGACCATCTTCACTAAAGGCGACTGTTTTAACGATAGAATTATTCTCACCAACCTTAAAAATCTTGAAACAAGTACTATTTTTGACACTCCACAACCGAATTGTTCCGTCATAACCACCGCTTGCCAGCAGTTCACCATCTGGACTAAAAGCAATTGACCAAACCCAATTTTTATGTCCTTTTAGAGTTTCTTTGCACTCACCAGTACTAACATCCCACAACTTTATTGTGTGATCCCATCCACCACTCGCCGCTGTCCTCCCATCTGGACTGAAGGCAACTGATGCAACCGCGGCATGATGTCCCAGTAAGGTTTGTAAGGCTTGACCCGTATTCACATCCCATAGCCTCACCGTTTGATCGTCACTGCCGCTTACCAACATTTGCCCACTTTGACTGAAGGCGACTGACGTAACCGCAGCACGATGTCCCAGGAAAGTTTGCAAGGCTTGACCCGTATTCACATCCCATAACCTCATCGTTCGATCGTCACTGCCGCTTATCAACATTTGCCCATCTCGACTGAAGGCAACCGATCGAACCGCACCACCATGTCTCAAGAAAGTTTGCAAGGCTTTACCCGTATTGATATCCCATAGTCTCACTGCGCGGTCTTGACTGCCACTTGCCAGCGTTCTTCTATCTGAATTAAAGGCAACTGACCAGGAATGGCTAGTATACCCAATGAAAGTTTTAAGACATTGACCAGTGCTAACGTTCCATACTTTTATAGTTTGGTCATCACTGCTACTGGCAAGAAGATCGCTTTGCAAATTAAAGGCAACAGAAAGCACCCAACCAGAATGTCCTTCAAGAGTTCTAAGACATTCACCAGTGCTAATGTTCCATAGCCTCACCGTCTGGTCGAGACTACCACTAGCGATGAAATTGCCTTGAGGACTAATTGCAGATGACCAAACTGGAGCACGATGCCCATGTAGACTTTTGATACATTCACCAGTGTTTAAGTCCCACAATTTCACTGTGCGGTCATCGCTACTACTCACTAGTATTTGGCCGTCTGGACTGAAAGTGATTGACCGTACCCCATCATCATGTCCATGAAGAATTCTTTTGCATTCATCACTGCTAATATCCCATAACCTGATTGTGTTGTCATCACTACCGCTTGCTAGGGTCTGTCCGTTTGGACTAAAGGCTACTGATATTACCCAATTTGTATGCCCCGAAAAAGTTCTCAGGCATTCACCAGTGCTAACATCCCATAGCCTTATTGTGCGATCGTTACTGGCACTAACTAACGTGTTACCATCTGGACTAAAGGCTACTGACCAAATCTCATTACTATGTTTTTGAAAGGTTTGCAGACATCGCCCTCTGCCAATATCCCACAGGCGCACGGTATAGTCACTGCTTCCACTAGCAAGGATACTACCATCCGGACTAAAGGCTAGTGACGGAATCCAGTTAGTGTGTCCCTTACAAGTTAGAAGGTGCTTCCAATCCGAAACTTGGTAAAAGTGGATCTCACCACCAGTATCACCCATCGCCAAAAGTTTTCCATCGGGGCTAAAGGCTACCGATGAAACTCCACCAAAAGTTTCAGCAAAAACAGACCGATCAAAATTGGCGTTTTGAAAATTGACATCGTGCAATTTCACATTCCGCAGGTCTGCTTGCCAAACACTCAGAAAAGAAAAATCATAACCGCTGAGGTCAGTTCCTAGATAACAAAGCAGATTGAGAACATTCCCAGCTGTATAACTATGTTCTAAAGGTGATGTCTCTCGTGACTTTGCTATAATTTCAGTCAGCTGATTTTCTAGGTTTCTTTTGCTTCTTAAGACAGTGACCAAGCCATCTATAACTGGCTTTAGAATCACGCGAATTTGAGTTTCCCTCACGTAGTCTTTTGCTGTCGCTTTCATCAAGGCATGACACCTGAACAAATCAAGATTCTGAGTTTCAATTTCCTGACAAACTATTTCTATCAATCGCTGAGTCACATACTCCATCACTACAGGTTGTAGCGTGAAGAGTGCTGTGCTTTTTTCTACCAACGATCGCCTTACCAGAGATTCCAGAGCCTCCAGTAAATTTTGTGGTGGAATTGGTGATACAATATCCTCTCGTATTACTGATAGCGAAACTGGCTCACGATTAATTGCTAGCCAGTAAATTATATCCTTCTCTAAATTTGCCAAGCGCGAAAACTGCTGGTCTAGCAGATCGCGAATGCTGCCAAAAACAGCAGTGTAATGTTGCAGAAATTCAGCAACATTACCATCAAAAACATCTTGGATCGTTGTCGCTACTATCTTCAAAGCAAGGGCATTGCCTGCATAACGCTCGACTACTGCTGGTAATTCTGACTCTGAGACAGAAAAACCCTTGGCTTCAAAAATTTTTTGCCCTGCTACTACCTCTAAACCACTGAGTTGTAATGAGCGAACAGCTAGTGTTTCTCCTCCGAGTGACGCTATATCTTTGGGTTTTTCACGAGAAGTCAGCACCAAAGAGCTTTGATGCATAACTTGTCCCAACCGTTTGATCAGTAAGCCATAATCCTCATAGCCTTCTCGATAGCATCCAGCATAAGCGCCTGTTTGCAAAATAGTCTCAACATTATCTAATACGATCAGACAGCGCTGTTGTTGCAAATATTCAATCAGTTGTGATATTCTTCCATCTACACTTTTTGCTAAGTCAATTTCTAATACCTGCTCATTAGAGAAAAATTGAATTAAATTTGCCAGTAGGTCAAAAAGTGGGGGAGCATTGTAGAGCGATCGCCAAATAACATACTCAAACCATCCTTGAACCTTTTGTGATAACTTGGCAGCCAGAGAGGTTTTACCAATTCCCCCCATTCCCAACAGCGCTACTACTCGACAGCGTTCCTGGATCAGCCATTGCTCTAATAGAGTCAGTTCATCTGTACGTCCATAGAAAACAGATACATCCACCATCTCCCCCCAATCAACGCGCTTGGGGTTCTTCAAGTTTTCCTGCCCTTTTAAATTAGAGTCTGGACTTATATAATCGCTTACATCCAATTCTAAATTAAACATCATAAACAAACGAACAAGCGTCCGTTTGTCAACCCCGGTTTCACGAGTAAGTATCTTTCTGAAAGTGACAGGAGTGATCCCAGCTTGTTCGCTTAATTCTTCTAAGGTAGATTTGGAGCCATTGTTTTTCCTAAATTCCCACTCAAGTTTGGCATCCTGAAGCTTTTGCCATCCTTCACGAGTCAGTATAAGCCCACGATTGCGTTTGGGTTTCTCCGGTTTCATAATTTC
>NZ_JADEXF010000179.1 GCF_015207245.1 Nostoc cf. edaphicum LEGE 07299 | reverse complement strand
ATAATAAACACCGTCCGTTTTTCCATCAATCTTTCCAGCGCTTCCTGTACCAGTGCTTCTGACTCGGAATCTAAGGCTGATGTCGCCTCATCAAGAATCAAGATTTGGGGATTGAGCAGAATAGCACGAGCGATCGCAATTCTTTGTCTTTGTCCTCCAGATAAGTTTACCCCAGGCTCGCCTACCCAAGTCTTATAACCTTCTGGTAGTTGGCTAATAAACTGATGAGCATTAGCAATTTTCGCCGCCTCTTTAACTGCTTTTATGTCAAAAATATATTGTCCAAAAGCGATATTTTGAGCAATCGTCCCGGAAAACATGATGGTTTCTTGAGGAACAATCCCAATTTGTCGCCGCAGACTATGCAACTTCACATCTCGAATATCAATACCGTCAATGAAGATTTGCCCAACTTCGGGGTCGTAAAAACGGGGTAAGAGATTCACAAATGTAGTTTTACCAGCACCAGAAGCACCCACAAGCGCGATCGCTTCACCTGGCGACACCACTAAACTGATATCTTTTAATACAGATTCACCTGGTTTATAGGCGAAGGAAAGATGACGATATTCTACTTTGCCTTTGACTGGGGGGAGAGCGATCGCATTTATCTTTTCGATCACCGTTGGTTGAATTGCCATCAATTCAAAAACGCGGTCAACAGATGCTTCACCCTGCTTAAATTCGTTGTAGTTATTAGTAGTATGACCAATGGGATCGATTAATAGCGCCGCCGCCGCCAGATAACTGAAAAAATTCGCTACTGTCAAGTTACCTTGGGAGATTTGCCAAGCTCCCACAATCAGTAACGATAACGCACTGAAGGCTTCCAGAAATCCCACAATGGGAATCTGAATCGCTTTCAGGCGTTCGGCTGAGTATTTTGCTTTGAGACTGCGTTCTGCTTCATGTCCAAACCGGGCAATTTCGTAATTTTCGGCAGCAAAAGCCTGTACTAAACGAATACCGTTGAAAACTTCCGCGAGGATGGCTGATAAACCCGACACGCGATTTTGACTTTTTAAGGAATATTTACGTAACCGTTCACCAAACCAGCCAATTAAAATACCCATGAGTGGTGCAACTATCACTGTTGCTAGTGTCAGTTGCCAATTCAGATAAATCATGTAAATCGGAATTGCTAGCAACTGCAAAATACAGGGGATAAAGTCGTGAAATACTTTATTTACCACTTCGCCAACGCGGTCAACATCTTCGGTGAGGCGGTAAGATAAATCACCAGCTTTTGCCGTTTCAAAATAGCTGAGATTTAGCTTTTGAAGATGCGCGTAGACTTGCTGACGGAGATGAAAAGCAACTCGCAAAGCAGCTTTTGCCATGTACAAATCTTGTATAGACTGAAACAAACCTCTAATAAGAAATACTAAAGCACAGCTGCCAGTTATTTGAGCGATCGCTACTACATTACCTTGGGCAAAGGGAATTGCCAATTTACCGGCGAGATTAATTAATATTAAAGTGGCCAGCACGTATCCTAAGATACCAATAAGTCCCTTGGTAATGGTTTGCCACTGGAGTCGAATATAAGGCAGCAATTGCCAGTAATTAGAACGGGTTTTCAAGCTTAAAGATCCACAATGCTATTTTACTTTGTTTGACGCTAGCAGTTTTTGGGAGTTGCTGAATAGTTTACTAATTAGTTACAAACTGTTTTAGCGTTCAGTCCAAAATAATCTACATACATAAAAATGGTACAAGTATTAAAAGTATACCCTGCTATAGATGCCAATTTATTAGTATTTATTGATACTGATATTGCTTACACCCACGCTTCATAGTTTTGCAGCTCGAGCAACATGGATGTAGATAACTTTAGCCAGCAGATAGAGGAATTGCGATCGCGGGTAAGGGGAATATGGCAGCGCACTGCAACTCAACCAAACTCACAACATGAGCTAATAATAGAAGCTTTCGATGAACTCCAAATGGCAGTAGAAGAACTATTGGCTGCCTCCGAGGAGTTAGAGGTAACAAGAGCGGGAGCAGAGAGAGAACGCCAGCGTTACCAAGAATTATTCGATTTTGCGCCGGATGGTTACTTAGTAACTAATAGCGTAGGGAAGATCCTAGAGGCTAACTATGCAGCAGCAATTATGCTTTCTATGCGCCAAAAATATCTCATAGGTAAACCATTAATTGTATTTCTTGCTCAACAAGACCGTCAGATATTTCGCTCCCTGATAAATAATTTACAGCAGATACAGGACTGCATAATTGAGCTAAAGCCACGCTTAGGTATACCCTTTCCTGCTAGTATCAGGGTATCTCCAGTGTATGACTCACAAGAAAAGTTGATAGGCTGGCGTTGGTTGCTGCGTAATATCAGCGAAGCTAAACAAGCTGAAGAACGAGTGGCAAAACGCACAGTGGAACTGGCAAAAGCAAATCAGCAATTGCTAGATGAAATTACAGAGCATAAACGAGCCAAGTCACAACTGCTACATCTTGCGTTTCACGACATACTGACGGGACTCCCAAACCGCGCTTTATTTATGAACCGCTTAGAAGATGCGGTCAATTTTTCTAAACGGCATCCAGATTATCTATTTGCTGTGTTATTTCTAGACCTAGATCGCTTTAAGGTGATCAATGACAGCCTCGGACACACATTTGGAGATCAATTACTGCTTACCGTTGCTCAAAGGCTTCAAGAATGCTTGCGCTCTACAGATATGGCTGCACGGCTGGGAGGAGACGAGTTTATCATCTTGCTGGTGGGAATTAGAGATGTATTAGAAGTGGTAGGGGTTGTTGAGCGAATACAAAAGAATCTGGCACTTCGTGTGGTTCTAGACGGGCACGAAGTCTCTACTACAGCGAGTATTGGCATTGCTTTAAGCACAACAGGTTATAAACAACCAGAAGATTACTTGCGTGACGCCGATATTGCGATGTACCGAGCTAAGGCACAAGGCAGGGCGTGCTATGAGATTTTTAACACTGATATGCATATTCAAGCAATGGCACATTTGGAGTTGGTTAACGAGCTACGCCGAGCCATTGAGCTTCAAGAGTTTCGGGTTTATTATCAACCGATAGTGTCTCTCAGTCGCGGCAGAATAACTGGTTTTGAAGCGCTTGTACGCTGGCTACATCCAAAACACGGCATTGTTTTGCCAGAGTATTTCATATCAACTGCCAAAGAAACCGGGCTAATGAACCTTATTGAGCAGTGGCTCTTGCATGAGGCATGTGGTCAGATACAGCAGTGGCAAGAGCAATTCTCCTCTAGCTGTGGGGATCTATCCAAGTGTCCCTTGACCATTAGTGTCAATCTTTGTACTACTAGATTCAATGAAGAAAACTTGCTGCCGCACATCAATAAAGTTCTACAAGACACTGGACTCCCCGCACCGAATTTGACGCTGGAGATTACAGAAGGCGTAATTATGGAAAACAATGATAAAGCCATCATCAGGCTAAAGCAACTAAGAAATTTAGGAATTAAGTTGGCAATTGACGACTTCGGTACGGGCTATTCCTCATTAGGTCGTCTCCACCACTTTCCAATTAATCAGTTGAAGATAGACCGTTCTTTTGTTAACGGGAGCATTTTTGATGATGGAAATTTAGATATTGTTCAGACAATTATTACATTGGCACACAAATTAGGTGTGGATGTTACCGCCGAAGGGATAGAGACAGAAGAGCAAGTAGCAATGTTAAGAAAGTTGAAGTGTGAATATGGGCAGGGATATTTGTTCTCCCATCCATTAGATAGTTCTCAGGCGACAGCATTAATTATGGCAAATCCTCAGTGGTGATGGATCTTGTGCAAAGGGAATTGCCAATTTACTGGCGAGATCGATGCCCTCATCACCAACGTCGTCACGGGTAAAATAGATGTGCGCCAAGTCCTCATCCGCTAACCCCAGAACCGACCATGACACAAATCACTCTTTCCGATCTCCCCGAAACCATTCAAACCCTACTCAACCAAGCCCAAAAAACAGGCGAACCCCTCACTATTACCGAAAACGGTATCCCCTTCGCCATCATTTCCCCCATCAAGAAAAAATCCCTCCTGGAAACCCTTTCCACCCTTGAACCACTGGATGAAGACTTTGCCGACGTGGACGAAGGATTATTACCCTTAGATGATATTGAGTTTTCAAAATGAGTTATTTATACTTGTTAGATACAAACATCATTTCTGAACTAATTAAAAACCCCAGAGGAGTGGTATTTTCAAAAATTCAAGATGTCGGAGAAGACAAAATTTGTACAAGTATTATAGTAGCTTGTGAATCAAGATTTGGAGCTAGAAAGAAGAACTCCCAAAAGCTCATAGAAAAACTTGAAATAATTTTGGATAGTATTGAAATACTACCCCTAACTCATCCTGTAGAGCAATATTACGCAGAAATCCGCACTGATTTAGAACAACAAGGTCAACCGATTGGAGCTAATGACTTATTAATTACTGCCCATTCTTTAACCCTTGGTCTAACTCTCGTTACCGCTAATATTCGTGAATTTTCCCGTGTTCCTAATTTAAAAGTAGAAAACTGGCTTGAACCTCGCTAAAATCAGAAATAACTAAAAAATTAGCCCTCTCCTTGTTAAGTAAGGAAAAGGCTGAATTAATCTTATAGCGCTTCTCGTTTGCGTGCCGTGCCCCTACACGCTAGCAGTTTTTAGTGGGTTTCTGAACAGTTAACTAATTAGTTACAAACTGTTTTAGCATTCATCATAGAGTTTCCCGGTGTTCTTCTATGATTGAAGTGGAATGTTCATTCGTGGGGTTTTGCTTTATGAAACTGGAAGAGTATTTCAACGCCCTTGCACCAGATGACATTCGACTCAAAGGAACCCGCATTGGGATTGAGAGCATTCTTTACGAGTATATCTATCGCTGCAAAACACCAGAAGAAATTGCCGAACAATTTCATACGGTGACGTTGGAACAAGTTTACGCTACGATTTTGTATTACTTGCATCATCGTTCAGAGGTTGATGCGTATCTGGTAGATTGGTTGGAATTTTCCCGAACCATACGCGAAGAGCAACAGCAAAATCCGTCTCCTGCCAGAATGAGGTTTCGGCAAATGCAGGAAGAAAAAGCTCCAAAGCAGTTACAGGAAAGCTAATGGCAATCCGGTATCTGTTGGATGAACATCTAAGTCATACATATCGCTCCCAACTTGTGCGGCGCAACCCTGAATTGCTCGTGCGAATCATTGGAGATTTAGATGTGCCACCCAAAGGCACCCCAGACCCAGAGATTTTGATTTGGTGCGAAACAAATGGATTTATTTTGGTGACGAACAACCGTAAGTCCATGCCCGGACATTTGGCTGACCATTTAGCTTCAGGTCGCCATATACCTGGAATATTCACCATTGATGCAAACCAAAGCATCGGACAAACCGTTGAAGAATTAATCATCATTGTGGAAGCTTCGTTTGAGGATGAATATCAGGATCAAATTGAATATCTACCCCTGAGCCAATAGCACATTCTCCACTCCCTCACTTATCCTCAAAAATTAGCCCCCTCATTGCTTGCAAAGAGAGGGCTGAATTTATCAGAGAAATAATTTGTAATCTAAGCCGAAAATTACGAACTACGAATTACGAATTACGAATTAATTAATATCCGCCTTCTTCTTCGTATTCTGGCTGTCTTTCCTTGACTTTCTTAGGAATATTCACAGGCTTTGGCGCATCTTCCCAAGCATCGCCGTCTACGTCGTCATAATCATCGTATTAGTCAACATAAGGCTTGTTATAGGGCTGGGCTTCATACTTTAGCGGCTGCGGTTGTTGATACCTGTCGCTGCCTGTTGCCTCGCTCCAGTTATCTTCTTCCTCATCTTCTTCGTATTGAATAGATTCATACTGCCGCGCCTTCATTACCTGACGCTGTGGCCTTTCTTCTTCCACATAGTCTTCATTCCATTCTTCTTCCCGCGCTACGGGTTCGGGGGCGCGAACTTTTTGCCTGGGTGGCTGCAATGGCACTCCACTAGGCAGTTGGTTGGGTGCTGCAATTGTACGCGGTGGAGCATAGCCGCCGTATTCTTCTTCTATATCTCGCTCCCAAGGTGCTTTACCGATACCCAACCGCTCTAGTAAACCAACTGTTAACTGGTTTACTCGTTCTTCGGCTCCCTCAAACACAATCAACCGATTGGGGCCAGTGCTGACAATTTCATCTACTGAGAACTCATAAGTACTCAGAAATTGATCGGGAATTTGGGGCAATCCTAAAGAAGCAATGACTATAGATTCAAGCTTCCCGGTTTCGCCGTTGAACTTGAAGCCCCGAACTTTGCCTAAGACTTCACCTGTTTCTGTAATTACTTCCCAGTTAATCAAATTACTGAGAGATTCAACTTCGATATCTTCAATGACATCTTCGTTATCAACCAGGATAACATCACCAATCTGGCTGATGTTGTTGAGGTACATATAGCGCGGTATGCCCGAAATGGAGATCAGGCTGTCTCGCAAACCAAGAGCCACAACCTCTCGTTGATCGATATCAACCCAGACTTGACTGATAATGCCTAGCCGCTTGCCGTTGTCGCGGGTAATCACCTGGGTATTTAATATGTCGGAACGCCTAATTATCTGTTCGGAGGTCATTCTATACCGAGTCCTGATCTCGAATCCGGTTTAACGCGACGTGCAACTTATTCTTGTAACCCCACTTCCAAACCTCTATTCCAGTGAACGAGAGGCTTTGATTTTTGCTCTCTTTCCCTGGTAGGGAAGGGGTTCGGGGTTAGGTTTGAGAGAAAGTCACACATTACGTGGT
>NZ_JADEXF010000178.1 GCF_015207245.1 Nostoc cf. edaphicum LEGE 07299 | reverse complement strand
GTGCAGAGGGGCAGAGGGGAAAAACTTAATGTAACTTCTCCTCGGTAACAGAGCGTAGCCGTACCACTTGCTTACGGCACGCCGCGCGAACGTGGAAGCAAGCTCGCGCAGCGTTTCGTAAAGAAGTGCTGCTCCCCTGCTGCCCACTGCTTAACCCTTTTTCATGACAATCCCAACTCTTCTGGAAAACCGAGCATGATGTTTAGGTTTTGGACTGCGGCTCCTGATGCGCCTTTACCCAGATTGTCAAGACGAGCAACTAGCAAGACTTCTTTGGCGGTGTCATTGGCAAATACAAAAACCTGAACAATATTAGTACCGTTCAGTGCAATCGCATCCAGAAATGTTCCGTCTCTCAGCAGTGTAGAATCTTGGAATGGAGCAACCTGCACGAATTTTTCACTTTGGTAGTAGTCAGCGATCGCTTCATAGATAACTTTACCTGATGGTGGATTATCCAAAGTTGCCAGTGGTAAAGGTACTTGTACTAACATCCCCTGCTCAAAATCTCCCACGGCGGGTACGAATAGCGGCGGTGATGCTAACCCTGAATACTGATGCATTTCTTTGACGTGCTTATGCCCAAACTGCAAACCGTAGATGCCATAAGGGTAGAGCGACTTTGTGCCGGCTTGCTGTTCGTGGAGGGTATTATATTGTTTAATCAGATTCTTTCCGCCACCAGAGTAACCTGACACTGCATTAACGGTGATGGGAAAGTTACTGTTCAGGAGTCCTTTAGCAATTAACGGACGAATACAAGCTAAAAATCCTGTGGGATAACAGCCCGGATTGCTGACAAACTGAGCGCTGGCGATTTTCTCTCGTTGTCCTGGATTTAGTTCTGGGAAACCATATACCCAATCCTTAGCTGTACGATGGGCACTACTAGCATCAAGGATCTTAACTCTAGTATTACTGACTAAGCTAACAGCTTCACGGGCCGCATCATCAGGCAGGCAGAGAATGATAACATCAACAGCATTGATTAGTTTGGTTCGCTCATTTGCATCTTTACGTTTAGATGCTTCAATGCTAACTAACTCGATATCATCCCGTTGGTTCAGGCGTGAGTAAATTTGTAAGCCTGTGGTTCCCGATTCCCCATCAATGAAAATCTTCGGTTTAGTAGTCATGCGCTTTTTATTATATGGAGTGATATTTTGACAAAGTAAGAGTTATTTTAACAATCGATTTTTGAATGAAATTAACCTGCTTTCACCATCTACACCAAAAAGCTCAGAATTAGTTCGATAGGAGGAAGAGAATAATCCATTAAATCAATTGTGACTGTTTGCCCCTCTAGTTTCAGAAATCGCCATAGAGTTCCACTGCTTACAGTACCGTAAACTGCTGTTAAAGGTTGCTCTCTGGCTTGATTGAATCGCTGTGCAGCTACCATTTCTGCAATGCATTGTCCCAACCCAGATTTTAAATCTGATTTTTTCGCTTCAACAATGACAATTGCAGGTGCTTCCACCGTTAATTGTTCAGGTGAACGGCAAAGTAGGAAGTGACATACACCGTTGAGTCCAATACTCGCATCAAGTTAAACTCTTCCCCTGAAAATACGCTAATTGTGGAATTGAAGATGCGTCGCACTTCTAGCAAGATAGGATTAATTATCGCCTCTGAACGAGCTTTTTCTGTATCTACTGCGTTCGCGCAGCGTCTCTTTAGAGAATCGCCCACGGTAAATCTTCTAAAATACCTTGCAGTCTGAAGCTTGGAGTAATGGGTTCAATCGAGTTTGGGAAAAAACGGACTCCTTCAACAGTACTCAGATGAAAATCTTGTTTCACTCGGTCAATGTTGAATTGACTGTAGGGCATGATAAATCAATACTCCATCCATTTGCTTGATTGTAATAGATTGTTATTTTTTCCTTCGCTTTCCCCCTTTCATGGTGAGGATTTTCACTTCAATTTGTTTTTGCATCAGCTACTCCTCCCAAGCTAGAGTACGTTTCACTGCTTTTTGCCAAGTACCAAATTTGGACAAGGGGAAATCACTCTTTGGCTCAAACACACGCTCAATTTGCCGTTGTTTTGCCAATGATTCATAGCTCTGCCAAAATCCTACAGCTAAACCTGCCGCAAATGCTGCACCCTGAACGGTGGTATCGCGCATTATCGGACGTTCAACTGGAATACCTAACACATCAGCTTGGAACTGCATCAAAAAATTATTCTCGCAAGCACCACCATCTACGGTTAATCGCCCAACTGGAGTACTGCTAGATGCGTTAATTGCTTGCACCACCTCTAGAACTTGATAAGCGATCGCTTCCAGAACGGCGCGAACTAGATGCTCTGGTTGTACACTGGCGGTAATGCCGAAAAAAGCTCCCCTGGCACTCATATCCCAGTAGGGTGCGCCCAGTCCGCTAAATGCTGGCACAAAATAGACTCCACCATTATCTTTTACCTGATTGGCCATCGCTTCAGTTTCAGCAGCAGTTTTAATCAACTTCAGGCGATCGCGCAACCATTGAATACAAGCTCCACTAGTAAACATACTGCCTTCAAGGGCATAGCCAACATCTAAAGTATCTTTGGAATTTGCTTGTGTCCATGCCACTGTCGAAATAAGTTGATGGTGCGACCGCACAATTTTTGATCCTGTGTGAGCAACTAAAAAGCTACCAGTCCCGTAAGTACATTTCACCAAACCAGGGCGATCGCAGCCATGACCAAATAAAGCCGCTTGCTGATCTCCCAAGATGGCAGTAATCGGAATTTCAGCACCCAACAAAGTCGCATCAGTGACTCCAAATACTCCTAAACTCGGCTGAATCTGGGGCAAAATATGAGCCGGAATTTGCAACAGATCCAGTAAAGTCTCATCCCATTCACAGGTTTTGAGATTCATCAACATTGTACGGCTGGCGTTGCTGTGGTCAGTGGCGTGGACTTTTCCACCTGTGAGATTCCACAACACCCAGCTATCAATAGTACCTGCTAAGACTTTGTTCAGGTCAATACCAGTAACATTGTCTAATAGCCATCTGAGCTTAGTAGCAGAAAAGTAAGCATCAATGATTAATCCGGTGCGATCGTAAATTTCATCAGCGTAACCTTGCTCTTGTAACTGGTGGCAAAGGGGAGCAGTGCGGCGATCTTGCCAGACGATCGCTTTATGGAGTGGTTTACCAGTAGTTTTGTCCCAAATCAAACAGGTTTCGCGCTGTACAGTTAGTCCCAAAGCTGCGATCGCAGATGGTGCAATCTGGGCATTTGCAATTGCGGTTTGCATTACCCAACAGGTATCCTGCCAGATTTGTTGAGGGTCATGTTCTAACCATCCTGGCTGAGGATAATACTGAGTTAATTCTTTATATGCCTGCCCAACAATCTTGCCGTCTGCGTTAAATACAAAGGCGCGGTTGCCTGTCGTACCTAAATCCAGTGCTAAGATATAGCCCGATGATAGAGTTTTTTTCCCAAGTGTGTGCATAGCCGCTTTAAATGTTGCGTAGGCGTAGCCCAACCTAGACATCTCGATTTTAGCAATACGCCTTCAATCACATATACATTATTTTGGGTACATTTTGAATTTACTGTTTAGATAGCGTTATGTCTCTGTAAGTTTAAAAACGCTACAATTTTACGCAAAGTTGTACTCAGCACAATGGGTATTGATGTCCGCCTCAAATCCCAGACCTTCACAACATTGCAAGACGCTGTGCATTTAAATTATGTGTAAGTAAGTATATTGGCACAGTAAATAATTATCAAAATGCTGCCTTAAAAGGAATATTACACACAAATTCATAGAAGTTTTAGGATTAAATTTATGTGGCAATATACAAAGTGTCACTTTATTCAAGTTTGATTATGATACTCATGTTTTATAGTTTGCATATAAAAATTAATGGTAAACCAATACGGTTCACAAAGATGTGGAAAATCATTATCAAGAGACAAATTGCCGTCTCTACAAAAGACTAATTATTGTAGAGACGGCGATTCATCGCGTCTCTTACCTTAACCGACAGTATTGATAGTAAACCTAGTGAATAAGTAGGTAGACATAATTAAATATAAAATAAATTCCTAGTTTGTAGTGAGCGCTTTATCGCTCAAAGCAAGGATTATCAGGACTAAAGTTCTTACTACAAACTTTAAATTTATTTTTGCCTAGATACTTATAAATTTTATTACAAGTAATCATCCTAACTTGATAAGCTAACGCGCCTACATATTGCACTATTTTCAGTGTAGACCGTGATTAGTCATTTGTGTTTACCAAGGACAAATGACAAATGACAAATGACAACCTCGCTAGTTGATGTGCAACTTAAATGCGTAACACCTTATAAAAACTATGGATTTAAAACTAGATGTGGTTTAAAAGTTAAAACCATCGAAATACAATAAAATTTCCCCATGCTAAAAGATAACCAAAATCATAATGCACTACTAGCTCTGTTGTTACTTGTGCCAGTTCCGAGCATTGGTATTACAACTCAACTATATATACTCCCTGGCTTTCAAGGGCATTTAGTAGCTTTATTAGCTAAAATCTGGTTGTTAGTACTACCCATAATTTGGTTATTATTTATTGATAAAGAAAATTTAAAATTTGAATATCCTAAAAGACGCGATTTATTAGCTGGAGTCGGATTAGGGCTATTAATGCTAGGCATCATCTTGATTGTTTATTGGCTGCTGGGCGCAAAATGGATAGATGTTGAATATGTTCGCGATCGCGCAATACAAGTTGGATTGAACAGTTTTGTGATTTACTTAGTAGGTGCAGTGTATTGGATATTTGTTAACTCTTTACTTGAGGAATTTGTCTGGCGTTGGTTTGTTTATCGTAAATGTGAAATTTTGGTATCAAGTCCTTTAGCTGTAGTACTGTCTGCACTATTTTTTACGATTCATCATGTTGTTGGTTTAGCAGCTTACTTCGACTGGCGTGCGACAACATTATGCTCATTGGGAGTGTTTATAGCAGGGGCAGTTTGGTCATGGTGCTACTTAAATTATTGCTCGATTTGGCCTGGATACATCAGCCATATTTTTGCAGATATAGCAATTTTCCTGGTTGGCTGGCAACTGATCTTTGCTTAAGAAAAATGTAATCAATCTATAGCGAACTAATCAATCAATATCTCTCAAGATAATATGTTTTTTTAAGTCGAAACTGATTCTACCTTCTTCTTGTAATTTTCCCATCAATCGTGTAATTGTTACTCTAGTGGTACAGCAAGCGCTAGCAATATCTTCGTGAGTAAAGCGAACATTTAGGCGAGTTCCCTCCGGTACAGTTTCACCCACTTCTCGTTTCAAAAGTTGTAATAGATGCTGTAAGCGATCTTGTACTCGCCGTCTACCAGAAATTGCTAAAAAAGATTCTGTTTGCTGTAACCGCTGCTTAATTTTTGGTAGAAGTATATGGCTCAGTGTTGCAGAAGCTGATACTTCTGCTGCATAAATTGACACTAAGTCAACATCAGCAAGCGCTGTTGCTTGGTAAATGTCTAAAGATGTCAAACTAGAACCAAAAACCATTCCTGGTGTTGCCAATCCGATCGCCACTTCTTCACCCGTTTCACAGTAGGTACTGAGTTTCACCAAACCCTGAGAAACATACCAAATTACTAATGGGTTGAGGGGAATAGTTTCTCCTTTATCATATTTATGTAGGGGGCGATTGTTGAAAATATCACTCTTGTCTTTAACTCTTGCTGATTCTAATTGCTGACGCTCGGTTATATTACGCACCATCCAGCGCAGAGAGATTGGCTTACCCTGTTGATTGCGGACAACTGTCACTGTCAAAGCTGCATAAAATAGCTCACCATAACGTTGTTGCAAACGTACCAATAACTCTTTAACTCTGTCTGATTGCAATACCTGTATCAGTTCGTTGCGAACTTGCTGACGTTCTTCTAGAAGAACAAAGTTAATTATTGGTTTGCCCACTAAAAAATGCTTGGAAACATTCAACAACTTAGCTACGGTGAGGTTAGCTTCTTGAATGATTCCTTCTGTATTAGTCACTAAATAGCCGTCTGGCGCTAACTCGAATAAATCTTGGTAGTGATGGCGTTCTGCTTCTAGCCAATTCCGTGTTTTTACTAGTTCCTCGTTTTGCTGATAAAGTTCCTCCGCCGCTAACTGTACTATCTTTGAGGTGTTATGGAGTTCCTTAAAAGCTTCCGGCAACAAATCAGGGGAAATCCAAGGTAATAGACTAGCAGTTTGGTATAAATCTGCTAAACGCTTGTGCAATATTTCTGTACGTTGGACAAATTTTTCTATGTTCACCTTAAATTCTCGCTATTTGCTTGCAGAAATTAAGCAAAAAACTACTAAGTAAATCCTTGAAAAAATTGCAGTATGCTTAATTTTATTGAGTGATAAATTTAACTGGTTGTAAATTGCAATTTTCATGTAATTGAAGTAATAAAGTTAGATTTATTTTAGGTTTTTGACAATTTATATCCTGTAGCCGCTACAGATGAGCCAGTTTTAAATGACACATTATAGTATTCAACCTAAATGCTCAACATAAAATTGAATCTAGCAAATTTAAAAGTATCCACTTGAGATATTTGTTTACCAAATATTTTACGGGGTTTTGCTAAGTATTACTTCTACCCTTGGTGGTAAAATTCTGTAAACTCCACTAAATACAAGTACCAAATCTGCCATCCAAGATTATGCTAATTTTTGACTAAACTGATAAGCCAGTCAAAATGATAGCACTAGCAAAGAGCAGATACCACTGTTGGAAAACCCTACATTTCAACCTTAATTTCTGACTATTATTG
>NZ_JADEXF010000177.1 GCF_015207245.1 Nostoc cf. edaphicum LEGE 07299 | reverse complement strand
CCCCAGATATGCTTCAGACTTTTCTATAATAATTAAGTGATTCCCGTCATCAAAAATAGCCTGTGACTACCACTCCCCTATCTCCAAATTCAACTGCTCAAGTTCCAGATACGCTAGGCCGCTTCGGACGCTTTGGCGGTAAGTATGTACCTGAAACCCTCATGCCTGCGCTTGCTGAACTAGAAACAGCTTATCAGCAATACCGTAATGACCCTGGTTTTCAAGCAGAACTACAACAGTTGTTACGAGACTATGTAGGACGTGCGACACCATTGTATTTTGCCGAACGCCTGACTGCTCATTATGCCCGACCCGATCGCACCGGGCCACAAATTTATTTAAAACGTGAAGATTTAAATCATACTGGCGCTCACAAAATCAATAATGCCCTTGGTCAGGTATTGTTGGCGAAACGCATGGGTAAGCAGCGGATCATTGCTGAAACGGGTGCCGGACAACATGGAGTTGCTACAGCCACAGTTTGCGCTCGTTTTGGGCTGGAATGCATAATTTACATGGGTGTTCAGGATATGGAACGCCAAGCTTTGAATGTTTTTAGAATGCGGCTGATGGGGGCAGAAGTGCGGCCGGTAGAGGCGGGAACCGGAACTTTGAAGGATGCTACTTCCGAAGCCATCCGAGATTGGGTGACAAATGTGGAAACTACTCACTACATCCTGGGTTCGGTAGCAGGGCCTCATCCTTACCCAATGATGGTACGTGATTTCCATGCAGTAATCGGCGAAGAAACCCGCGCCCAAGCAATGGAAAAGTGGGGTGGATTACCTGATATTCTCTTGGCTTGTGTCGGCGGTGGTTCCAATGCGATGGGATTATTCTATGAATTTATGAATGAGTCTTCTATACGCTTCATTGGGATTGAGGCAGCCGGAGAAGGTGTCAATACCGAAAAACACGCAGCTACCTTGACAAAAGGGCGAATTGGTGTATTGCACGGAGCTATGAGCTACCTACTGCAAGATGAAGATGGGCAAATCATTGAGGCACACTCAATTAGTGCGGGGTTAGATTATCCCGGTGTGGGGCCAGAACATAGCTATTTGAAGGATACTGGTCGCGCTGAATACTATAGTGTGACGGATGCAGAGGCTTTGGCGGCATTCCAGCGATTATCGAAATTGGAGGGGATTATCCCAGCATTGGAAACAGCCCATGCGATCGCTTATCTCGAAACTCTCTGTCCTCAACTAACCGGCAGTCCTCGGATTGTAATTAACTGCTCTGGACGTGGTGACAAGGATGTACAAACGGTAGCCAAATTATTATATCCAGCGTAAATATAGCTCAAATTTCTGGGAGGAAGCAATTATGGCTCAACAATTCCAACACCCAATGTTACCGCAACCCACTCACGACGAGTTGGCACGCCAAAACTTTGTGCAAACTATGAAAATGCACGTTTTCAGGAATATCATTCCTGGTAATAAAATACTTTATGAAAAACTAGCCAAGCCAAAGTTTGAACAAGAACATCAGCGTCCTCCCCAGAATCGTTATGAAATTCGGGAAGTAATGCAGCACGAACCCTATTATCGCTGGACTACTGCCCTGAAGCGCATCAACCAGGAAATGTTATGGGATGCTGTAAATGCCAACGTTGACAGACAACTGCCAGAGTTGATAGAGCGTGCCAAAGATAAGGGTGGTAAACTGGGTACTTTAACCCTCGACCCAAATTTTCAAATACCTGCTTATCAAAAGGCTGTAGACATTCACTGTATGCCCGGAGGATATCACAGTGAATTCACTGCCGATGATGTCGCAGCCGGTGCAACCTACGATCGCGGCGCTTACGTTTATGGGCTCGGTTGGTTGGGGCCGCTCAACGATGATATGGGGCTATCTATAGTCCAAAACTACCTGTTAGCAGAGTTTCCCAACTTTCGACCGAGAAAAATCCTCGATATGGGATGTTCTATTGGCAATAGTACATTACCTTATGTGGATGGTTTCCCAGATGCAGAAGTCCATGCCATCGATATAGGTGCATCTATACTGCGTTATGCTCATGCAAGAGCGGAAGCCCTGGGAAAACGCGTACACTTCTCTCAGCAAAATGCCGAACATACTAACTTCCCCGATGAATCATTTGACTTAGTGGTTTCTCACATCTTGCTGCATGAAATCCCCCCATCATCTGTGCGTAAAGTTATGCAAGAGTCTTATCGTCTACTAGCTCCTGGTGGCATGATGATTCATCTGGAAGCACCTCTGTATCATCACATGGATCTTTATACACAGTTTATGTCTGATGGGGAAACCGTTAACAACAACGAACCCTTCTGGAGTGCTGTACGCGATTTAGATTTGGTGCCGCTAGTTACTGAGGCTGGTTTTTCAGCAGATAAGACATTCGAGAAATTTGTTCCGAATGGGGCATGGAAAGTAAAAGAAACTAATGGCCTGGTTAAAAATCGGAACTCAGCCACCCAAGGCACTTGGTTTCTGGTTACTGCAACTAAGTAAGCAGAGAAAGTTTCGTAATTTGTAATGGATTACGGACTGCTACGCTAACGTAATTCGTAATTGAGAAAGTCAGATTGTATCTGGCTTTCCTCGTTTTGTATGTCTAGTCTTATTTTTGGAGGATCGGTATTAGGATGACAAAAATAGCCAAGGGTAAACGACCTGTTTACTTAGAAAATCCGCAAACTGATAAATTGTTAGCGATCGTCATGGCCTTGACTGGTGAGGTGTCTGTGCTGCATGAGCGGCTAGACACCATTGAACGGTTATTAGAGGTGAAAGGTATTTTATCGGTTAGTGAGATTGAAGCTTACGAGCCGGATGTCAAAGTAAGCAAGGAACGGGAACAGTGGCGTGCAGAATATATTGCACGGGTGTTGCGTGTGATACAGGAAGAGTTAGAACCACTTAAATAAGTCTAGTTGAAATCACGTAGGAATTTGGCTGAATAAATCCAGCCATTTTTTATCAGACATTTTGCATCTTCAACTATTACAATCGGTTTTTACTGCTTTTTTGATATAAAAAAGCTATTTAATATACTTAAGTACAGTAAAATAGCTGAGTTTATGAAGATAAATAAGCATCAGATAGAACTCATGAATTCAAAAAAAGTCTAGTGATTACACTATAGGACAGTCTAAATACGGAATCTGGGATAAAAAGAATCATACTAATGAGAGAAGACAACTATTGATTAAATAGTAATATTTTTGCGTAAAATCGTGCATTTAAACGTTTAATAGTATTTTTTGAGCTAAAAAGCCCACAAATAGAGCTATTTAGACCTATAAGCAGTTTGTCACATTGATATTCGTTGGTTACATTGTCTAAAACTTTACTGCCAACAAATGATCAAACAAATAGTTTACAGTGTTGCTTTAGGCACTATTGCTCTCAGTAGTGGTGCGATCGCTACTTCTGGAACAAATCCAGCTTGTACGCCAGTACCTTCTAATGTATCGAATAACACTAATCAAGTTGCAGCAAATAGCATGGACACCGCTGCTATAGAACAGTCGATTTTTAACCAAATCAATAACTACAGAGTTTCCCAAGGGCTACCAGCGCTAACTCGTAATTCTGCCATCGATAATCAAGTTAGGCTTCACAGTAAGAACATGGCTAATGGTACTGTTTCCTTTGGGCATAGTGGATTTTCAGAACGTCTTAATGCAACTGGTGTTGCTTACAGAGGAGCTGCTGAAAATGTCGCTTACAACCAGGGATATGGCGATCCTGCCACAAAAGCTGTTCAAGGCTGGCTCAAAAGTCCAGGGCATCTTGCCAATATCAGAGGTAATTATAATCAGACGGGGATTGGCGTCGCCAAAAACAGTCAAGGCGCAATCTACTTCACACAAATATTCATTCGCTGATATGTTTGACGCGATGTGCAACTTAATATTCTGACCTCACTTCCATTCCTCTCTGCTGCAAAGAGAGAAAGGCTTTGAATTCTACCCATTCCTTATTATTAGGTTAGGTTTGAGTAAAAATTGCACACAGCGTTAGATTTGATAAAGTTGAGGTTTTTCTCAAATTCCCCAGACTTTAACCTGTTAGTAAAGCTTTTGCTTGATAATTCATGAAAATCTTAAATTTTTAGCAAAATTAACCGTGATTTTCCTGAAGCCGATCGATTGAAGTACTGACAATTGGAAATGATTGTTTGTGTTACTTGTAAAGGACGTAGCCAAATTGCCGAAATTCATCATTACTTAATAGTACTGTGGTATATATCTTCGGAACAATAAGGTAGAGTAGAAGTCTTATATCTCTACACATTACGCAACTCTCCATGTTCCGACAAACTGCTTTTGGCATCGCTTTAAGTGCGCTTGTCCTTGCTAGTGGATTAACGACTGCTCCGATACCAAATCATACTTCTACGAATACATCCACCCGTAATAAGCTGTTGTCGCTTTTTTCTAGTCAGGTTGCAATATCGACTCCTACTTTTAAAACTACTGAGCTAGAAAAATCAGTATTTGACCAAATTAATCGATATCGGGTTTCTAAAGGACTGCCAAAGTTGACTTTAAATACAAATTTGACCCGACAGGCCAGAATTCATAGTCAAAATATGGCTAAAGGCAAAACCCCATTTAGCCATCAGGGATTTGAAGGGCGAGTCAAAGCTATCCCTATTCGCTACAACAGTGCAGCGGAAAATGTAGCTTTTAACCGGGGATATAGCAACCCCGTGGAGGAAGCTGTTAGTGGCTGGATCAAAAGTCCTGGACATCTAAAGAACCTTAAAGGAAATTACAACCTGACTGGAATTGGTGTTGCTACTAATAATCAAGGCGAAGTCTACCTAACACAACTGTTTTTTCGGGCTAGGTAGATTTAATTTTTGGTTTTTTTGCACAATAATAATGTAGTGTCTGACAAGACTTTTTTTGCTGGACACTGCTATTATTTTTGAACAATTGATGACATTACCAGATTTTCAGGTGAGCGATCGCGACCTTAGTGACGCAACCCTTAGCGAGTATTTAGAATCTACAGCGATCGCAGTTGATACAGAAACGATGGGATTATTGCCGCTGCGCGATCGCTTGTGTCTCGTCCAGCTGTGCAATCCAGAAGGGAAAGTGACTGCAATCCGCATAGCCAAAGGACAAGCTGACGCCCCCAACTTAAAAAAACTTTTAGAAGCAGTCAATGTTGTGAAAGTGTTTCACTTTGCTCGATTTGACTTGGCCACTTTGCGAGCCAATCTGGGGATTCAGGTAGGGCCGATTTTTTGCACCAAAATTGCCAGTAAATTAGCCCGTACTTACACAAATCGCCACGGACTCAAAGACGTGGTGCAAGAGTTAGAACAAGTAGAACTAGATAAAAGTTCTCAAAGTTCTGATTGGGGTAACGCCGTTAGCTTATCTGAAGCTCAACTAAGTTATGCTGCCAACGATGTGCGCTACTTACTTAGCGTGCAGCAGAAGTTAATACAAATGCTCAAACGAGAAGAACGCTGGCAAATTGCTCAAGAATGTTTTGAGTTTCTACCAACGATAGTTTCCTTAGATTTGTTGCAATTCAAGGATATATTTGAACACTAATAGAATAGGGAATGGGGAATAGTGACAAAAAATGTTTATTGCTCGTCAATCCCAACTAATGATATGTCAAGTTGAAATTGATAGATAAGCAAGTTCGTAGTAAGGACTAAAGTCGTTATTTTCCAAGCACTAAAGTGCTTACTACAAACTCTTATACTAACTTACAGCAGATTTCAAGGAAAGTTTTGTACACAAAGATTCGTCTAAAAACCAGGTATGTATAAAGCCTGTTTTACTTCTGGATTCTGACTCCTGAATTCTGAATTCTGCTGTATTTTTGCCTAAGAGCCAACATTGGAATCATTGCTGTCTCTAGGAGTTTTAGATTCACTAGCAGCTTCTTTAAGGTTACTTGCTCCCTCTTGAATGCCTTCCTTGAGGTTACTTGCTTGCTCTTGAATGCCTTCTTTAAGGTTACTGGCTCCTTCTTGAATGCCTTCCTTGAGGTTACTAGCTCCTTGTTTAATGGATTCCGTCGCGCTAGTACCGCCCTTTTGCAGATTTTCTTGGTGGTTTTTTAGCCGATCTACAACATTGTAGTCATCTGCACCTGCGGGAGTTTTTGATTCAACAATCCCTTCTGTTGGGCCACCGATCGCCTTCCATGCGGCAAGACCACCTTTGAGTTGGGAGACATGCTCAAATCCATTAGAACGCAGTTGTTGTACGGCTTGGGCAGTTTCTTGATCGTTGGCACCGTAAATGTAAATATCACGGCTCTTATCCAAAGAAGGTACTGCGCGTTGTACCAATTCATCTGCTGGCATTGGCATTGCTCCCATAATGTGACCTTCGTTGAAGGTCGAGCGATCGCGCACATCCAGGATTGTAAAAGCTGGTTCACCCCATTCCAGACGACTCTTGAGAGTATGAGCATCAGTTTGTGCTTCTATTGGTGGTTGTGGGGGAATGATGCCGCCTACTAAATTATTAACCATAATTTTTCCTTACTCACGATACTAATAGCAATTTAGCGAATTGAAGATATTTAATTGCTCTTTCTCTGGTATGAATATTCTCAAACTATCTCCTCAGGTAGATGGAGCTATCTGAAAATTTATACCAATTAATCAATTGCAAATAACGCCATTTGAGACTATGAACAGACAACTTTTTTAATGAATATAATTGAATATATATAATTAAGTTTTGGTTTTTGGTATTTCAGTAATTTAAATATTTTTAATTTTACTAAATTCCTCAGAAAGCGAGAAAAACATTAGTTAAAAAATAAAA
>NZ_JADEXF010000176.1 GCF_015207245.1 Nostoc cf. edaphicum LEGE 07299 | reverse complement strand
ATCTTCTTCAAAGCGGCTACTTCTTGCTCTAGATGAAGCAGTAAGTAAACTGGAGGAGGTCGATCGTTCAAAGAGTGAGCCAATTGCCATTATTGGTATGGGTTGCCGATTTCCTGGAGGTGCCAATGACCCAGAAACCTTCTGGCAGCTATTACATGATGGGGTGGATGCGATCACAGAAATTCCTTACAGTCGCTGGAATATAGATGATTACTACGACTCAGATCCCAATACTCCAGGTAAAATGTACATCCGCCATGCAGGATTGTTGGAGCAGGTAGACCAATTTGATCCTCAGTTTTTTGGAATTTCTCCGCGAGAAGCGTTGAGTATGGATCCTCAGCAACGCTTACTATTAGAGGTTGGTTGGGAAGCACTAGAAAATGCCGGAGTAGCACCACAGCAGTTATCTGACAGTCAAACTGGTGTGTTTCTGGGAATGGGTCAGGTTGATTATGCACGATTGCAGTTAACTTCTGGAGAGCATAAGCGCATCAGCGCTTATGATGGCACAGGAAATGGTCTTTGCTTCGCCGCAGGTCGTTTGTCCTACGCTCTGGGTTTGCAAGGCCCAAGTATGGCCATAGACACAGCCTGCTCTTCCTCTCTAGTAGCAATACATTTGGCTTGTCAAAGTTTACGGGCAGGCGAGTGTAGTCTTGCTTTAGCGGCTGGAGTACAGATGATTTTGTCACCAGAAGTCACCATTTTTCTATCGAGAGCGCAAGCTTTGTCTCCTGATGGTCACTGCAAAACTTTTGACAATGCTGCTAACGGCTACGGGCGAGGTGAAGGATGTGGAGTTATAGTTCTGAAACGTCTTCATGATGCCATTGCTAATGGCGATAATATTTTGGCATTGATTCGCGGATCAGCAGTTAATCACGATGGACCGAGCAGTGGTTTTACAGTTCCCAACCAAACAGCTCAACAAACGCTTCTTCGTAAAGCCTTGGCAAACGCTAAAGTCAAATCATCTCAAGTTAGTTATGTAGAGGCTCACGGTACAGGAACTCCCTTAGGAGACCCAATTGAAGTTAAAGCTTTAGGAGCCGTGTTAGGTGAAGGGCGATCGCCTCAGAATCCCTTAATCATTGGTTCAGCAAAGACTAATATTGGTCACTTGGAAGCTGCGGCTGGGATTGCAGGTCTCATCAAAGTAGTATTATCCCTTCAAAATAAGCAGATTCCGCCTCATTTGCACTTTCAACAGCCCAATCCTCACATTAATTGGGATAAATTACCAGTGATGGTGTCAACGTCACTAATACCTTGGCATTCAAAGGAAAGCAAACGGCTGGCAGGAGTTAGTTCCTTTGGTATGAGTGGTACTAACGCCCATGTGATACTAGAAGAGGCACCGTTACCCAAGCCTGTCCAAACTGCTGTTGCAGATCGTCCAGTACACCTGCTGACTCTTTCGGCTAAAACAGAAGAGGCGTTAAAGCAATTAGCCCGTCGATATGAAAATTACCTAGCCACTCACCCTAACTCAGCTATTGCAGATATTTGCTTCACCGCCAATACAGGGCGCTCACACTTCAAACATCGGTTGGGTGTCGTAGCCACTTCATCTGCAGAGTTACGCAAAAAGCTTAACGCTTTCGCTGAAGCAGAGGAAGTTATAGGAGTATTCAACAACCAACAGCAAAGCGCAATTAAACCTAAAACAGCCTTTTTATTTACGGGTCAGAGTTCACAGTACGTGAACATTGGTAGGGAATTATATGAAACACAGCCCACCTTCCGAGAAGCAATAGACCGTTGCCAACAAATTCTGGAAGCAAATCTAGACAAACCCCTAGGTTCGTTACTTTATCCTAGTCCAGATGAAAGTACAGCCTTGGAGGAAACTTGCTATACTCAAGTAGCCCTATTTGCAGTGGAATATGCCCTGTTCAAGTTGTGGTCATCTTGGGGTATCAAACCGACAGCTGTTATGGGTGATAGCGTCGGCGAATATGTTGCCGCCTGTATGGCTGGAGTTTTTAGTCTGGAGGATGGACTAAAATTAATTGCAGCACAGGGACGTTTAATGCAAGCGCTACCAGAAAATGGTCAAGCGGAGTTTACTCGTGTTGTATCTTCAGTACGTTATTCCAATCCCCGTATCAATTTTGTTTCCAATCTCACAGGAGAATGGGCAACTTCAGAAGTTGCAAATGCTGAATACTGGTTAAATCACGTACAACAACCTGTACAACTTGCTGCCAGTATCCAGACGCTACACCAGCACAACTACCAGGTGCTTTTGGAGTGTGGAACCAAGTCGGCTTTGTCAGATATAGCTCGTCAATGCTTGCCCAAAAATACTGGAGTTTACCTACCCAGTTTGCGTGCTGGTATTTCCGATTGGCAACAAATGCTGGAGAGTTTGGCGGAATTATACGTCCAAGGTTTTGCTATTGATTGGTCTGCTTTTCACCGCAATGCTCAAAATGCTAAGGTAATACTGCCTACCTATCCTTGGCAGCGACAGCACTATTGGGTTGAGGAGACGGAAAATCAACAATTTACGCACCTCCTATTTACAGCCAATCGCCAAAGCCCGTCAGCTCACCCCTTACTTGGGCAACGCCTGTCTTTAGCGATTCAGCACTCAAACATTGTGTTTGAGTCTCAAATCAACTCAGAACAGCCATTCTATCTAAAGCACTGTCGCGTTTATCAGCAAACAATACTACCTGTTAGCGCCTATGTTGAAATGGCATTAGCTGCTGGAGCAGATGTTTTGCAATCTCATAACTTGCTGCTTAAAGACATCTCTTTTCCACAAGCCTTGCCATTAAAAGCTGACCAATCAACAACTCTACAGTTTGTTTTAACACCTCAACAGCAACAAATTTACTCGTTGCAAATCTTTAGTTCCAATTTACACTCACAAACCCAGCAACCTAGTTGGACTCTCTATGCTTGCGGAACACTACAGTTGCACAATAACTCCCACTCCCCAGAGTCATTAATTGACTTAGCAGCAATCAAAACTCAGTGTTCACAAGAAATCTCTGTTGCAGACTATTACCAAAAATTGCAGCGGCTGGGTCTGGAGTATGGTCAGTGCTTCCAAGCGATTGAGAAGCTATGGCAACACCCCACTGAGCAACAAGCTTTGGCTGAGATTCGCTTGCCTGCACAATTGCTTACAAAAGCAGAAAATTATAAACTACATCCTGTACTATTGGATAGTAGTTTCCAAGCTATTGGGGCTGCTCTATTAAAGTTAAGCTTGCTAGATGTTTATTTGCCTGTAGGCATCAAGCAATTGCAAGTTTATCAATATCCTGGCTCTCACCTGTACAGTTATATCCAGTTTGATGCTGTTCCAAATTCTGATGATCAGAAATTGAGTGCCACAGTACATATGTATACTCCAGATGGACAGTTGATCGCTGTCATCTCTAAACTACAGTTCAAGCGTATCAACAGAAATATTTTCCCACATACTACCCCAACGTCCTTACATTATTACCAATTGCAACAGGCTTCTGCTGAAGAACGCCAAGCACTTTTGGTTGGATATCTTCAAAAGAAGGTTACTACTTTGCTAAAATTAAATTCATCCTACCTTCTAGATCCTCAAAATTCCTTAAACGAATTCGGTTTTGACTCCTTAATGGGCATAGAACTGAAAAATCAAATTGATAGTGATTTGAGATTGGTGGTATCTCCACGAGTACTTATTGAGGCACCTAACATTAATGAAATATCAAAGGAAATAATTAAACAATTCATCTTAAGAGAATCCCCAGCACAAACAGATTCCCAAAATTCGACTAACGGCTCTTTTAAGAAACGTAAAACAGATTGGATTGTCCATTATAAGCCAAATAAAAATGCTTGTCTTCGCTTATTCTGTTTCCATCATGCAGGAGGCAATGCTTCATTATTCCGCACATGGGCAGATCATCTACCATCAAATATTGAAGTTTTTCCCGTTCAGCTTCCCGGTCGCAGAGAGAGTATTAGCGAACAACCATTCAGCCAGTTATCACCTCTGATAAAGACGCTAAAAAACATTCTCAATCTCTACTTAGATAAACCTTTTGCATTCTACGGTCATAGTCTTGGAAGCTTAATCAGTTTTGAGCTAGCTCATGCTCTTCGCCAAGATTATAAATTAGAACCGATTCACTTATTTGTAAGTGGCTCCTGGGCACCTCACACCTTATCCACTGCCTTTACTAATAAGATATTTAAAATATCTTCTTTGGAAAAATTGCTCGAAATAGCAGAGATACCAAAATCTATTCAAAGCGACAAACTTTTTATGGACGAAATCATGTCTGTTTTTCAAAAGGATACTCAACTCTTTGAAAGTTATACCTACGTTGATAGAGGTACAATAAATTGTCCAATCTCTGCCTTTGGAGGTACAGAAGACTCTTTTGTTAGCAAAGATGATCTGTTATATTGGAATCAGTATACTAGCAACAGCTTCACGCTTCATATGCTTCCTGGTAAACACATGTTTCCCATAAGCAGTGAAAAATCACTTTTAGAAGCCATATCACACATTCTGGAACCATTTTTCAACCATAAGATTTCTTAAACAAATATCTGGTTTCAAAAAAATCAGAATTGTAGGCTCAACTTGCTTGTCAAGCAGTTTGGACTTCTGTCAAACATACAGCAGATTGTATGTAAATGAGGTACAGTCATAACAGTGGTTGATGTTCTAATGAGAACTGCATTTGATTTGATTAATCCCAAGCATTTAAAAAACTGGTTTACAAATTGTTGTTACTGTACCTCATAAACCTGCAATATGCTGTATTGTTTAGTACGCAAAGATAAATGCGGTTAAAATTTGCCTCATTGAGATTAGAACATGTTTATAGCTATTTCAAGCTTTAAAGCAGTAGGGATATAAGAAAAAGTACCCTATCTGTTACCTCTTTTTTCAATTGGAAGCGACTAAAAAAATCTAGAAGTATTGATGCTATAAAGATAGCCAAACTTTACAATGTTCAATTGTAGTTCAGTCTTTATAAGGAGAAAAAATGACAGCTAACATTGCAGAAATAGTAAACGCAGGTCAGGCTATTTACACTAAGTCGGTTTTGGCGATATACGATATTTTGGTTCTTGGGATTAGTCACCATTTTTTATGGGAATGTCCAACATCAAAGCATTTAGACTTGTACAACAGACATATTTCAGATAACCATCTTGATATAGGTATTGGAACAGGGTTTTATTTAGACAATTGCAAATTTTCTAGCAGTAAACCGAAAGTAGCATTAATGGATCTAAATCCTAATTGTTTAGAAGCAACCTCTCGCCGTATTGCTCGTTATCAGCCTGAAACTTATATCAGGAATATCTTAAAACCAATTTCCTTGGAAGGGCAGAAGTTTAACTCTATAGGACTGAATTGTGTACTTCACTGTTTACCAGGCACAATACAAACTAAAGCAGTAGTGTTTAAAAATATTAAGCATTTACTGAATCCAGGTGCAATTGTCTTTGGTTCAACTGTGTTGAATAAAGGAGTTAAACGTAATATTTTTGCTCAATGGGTTATAGATTTATATGTCAAAAAAGGTATATTTTCTAATCAAGATGACAGTTTGGAAGACTTGAAGCAAGTGATGGAATCTAATTTTTCTGAAAGCTCAATAGAAACAATCGGATGTACTGCTTTATTTTGGGGACGTGTATGAAAAAAATTAACCATATCTGCAAGGGTTATATCAGGGTTAGCGCGTCTCAAAACCTATTGACAAGAGGACTTGCCCGATCAGCAATAAGGTGGGAAACCAGGGCAAACGCATCTAAATTACTCTTGATCACAACGAAGGTTAAGAACCAACGAAAAAATAAGGATTTCGCGCTTGATTATTTTTTAAGCCCTAAAGCGATGTCTGCGACGGGCTACGCCTACGCCTAAAATTTTCGCAATAAGCAAAAGTTAATGACATTAGTTTTAGCTCTGTTGAGAATAGACTTTGCTTATTGACATGATGCGGCCGCCCTGTGGGTGCTAGGCTTTCCGATGGTTGGATTTGCAGAGATACTAATACAATTGTTTGTCCATTCCATGCTTTGAATTTTGATCATGAAGGTAGAGCAACTCTGCCAAATCAAAAAAAGACTCAACTTCTTCTGAAACCACTTGAGTTATTTATTCAAGAAGGCTTGATTTGGACTTATGGTAATGAAAAACCAAAGATTCCCATTCCAGATGCCATCAATAATTTATCAACCAATTATCATTTTGTTGGTGTAACTGGTGATATTACAGTAAACACAGATTTTCTCACTGCCCTAGAAATCAATTACGATTACAATCATGCTAAAGGGGTACATAGAGATGTCTTAAGAGTTATAGACTTAGAAGCGAGTGATTTTCAAATCGGGCAATATTCTTTTGTTGCTAAACTCAAACATATTAGGGGAAATAATACCATAAGGGAGTACCTTAAAAATCCGCTTTTGCTAATTTCTCCTCCAACAGTAGACTTAGAACTCGAACATTACTTCCCCTCTTGCGTAGCGGTTTATCATAATCAGCCTCCTTTTGGTAGATTATGTGAAGTTTTCGTAATCTATCCTGAAACTAAGACTACTACCAGAATGTTTATTCTGATTTTTAAATAATCATCGTTAGGAATTCTGAACCCAATTGTGGATAGTCAATTTGTGAGCATTTTAGATGAGGTAGCTAAACAAGATGCTACCATAGCAAAATCTTTACTCCGACACTCAAATTAAGATAAAGCTCCCTAACGAAGAACCTTTAAATTTTGCGCGTCAACTCTATCACAAATGGACTACTTAATTCATCCATTAGGTAAGGCTTACATTATTTTAAAGGGTTAAT
>NZ_JADEXF010000175.1 GCF_015207245.1 Nostoc cf. edaphicum LEGE 07299 | reverse complement strand
CCAAGGACAAAGGACAAAAGACAAATGACTAATGATTAATTTTACTCCGCCCAGTGTTTCGCCCAAGCAAGAGTTTGATGCACTTGCTCAATTGTTGAGGCTTCGCAGTACAGGCGTAAAACTGGCTCAGTACCGCTAAAGCGAATCATTAACCAGCTTTTATCAGCTAAACGATACTTGTAGCCGTCAATTGTTTGGCAATCAATCACTGCTTTACCTGCAATTTCCGTTAAGGGTTGGGTTTGCAATTGTTGCAAAAGACGCGATCGCACTTCCATACTTGCTAAGGGTAAATCAATGCGATCGTATGCTGAGGTAAACCCTGTTTGTTTTTGTAAGTGGCGATAATATTCACCTAAATCCAAACCAGATTCTACAATCGCTTCTAGTACATACAAGGCTGACAATAGGGCATCGCGTTCGGGAATATGGCTGCCATAGCCAATTCCTCCTGACTCCTCGCCACCCAGTAACACTTTTGCGACTAACATTCTGTCAGCGATATATTTATAACCAACCGCTGTCTCAAAGACTGACAGGTTATGTAGTGCTGCTACAAGCGGCATCAAGTCGGAACCACTAACAGTTTTAACTATTTCACCCTTAAAATCGCGCCGCAGGGTTAAATGGTCGATTAATATCGGGATTAATACTTGGGAACTTAGGAAGTTAGCTTCTCCATCTACTGCTGCAATGCGATCGCAGTCTCCATCAAATACCAACCCCACCGTTAAACCTGATTTATCGGTTTCTCGGTGAGTCTTGATGACTTCAAATAGCTTTGAAAGGTATTTAGGCAAGGGTTCCGGCGCGCCGCCACCAAAGAGGGGATCGCGATCGCTGTTGATTTCTTTGACTTGATTGCCTAGTAATCTTGCCAATCCACCAGCCGCAGCACCATGCATAACATCGGCAAATAACGTCAATTTGCCAGAGGCGATCGCTTCTCGAAGTTTGGCGATATCAACTTTACGTTCTAGTGCTTGGGTATAACTGGGCCAAGGATCGAATTTTTCTTGCTTTCCTGGGGTCGTTGCTAGCGGTACTCCAACCGACAACTGCGCTTCTATCTCTTTTGTGACTTCTGGCGGCACCGATCCACCAAAATAGCCCTTGACTTTTAACCCCAAATATGAACCTGGATTATGGCTGGCTGTAATTACCAGCGCCCCTAAAGCATTGAGTTCTTTTGCTGCCCAACTATAAGCTGGGGTTGGGGCATAGCTTTCGCTCAGTAGCACATCAAATCCGACAGCAGTGACAGTATCGGCAACAGCACGAGCAAAGTCTTCGGCCATGAATCGGCGATCGTAACCGACAATTATTGTCCGGCTACCCACTGTAGAAAAATATGTATCATATAATACTCTTGCGGCAACTGGCGCGACCAGGGCTAGACGTTCAAAGGTGAACTCGTCACCAATAACGCCCCGCCAGCCGTCTGTACCAAACTTGATTGAGTTAGCTACAACTGGCATCTAAGTATCCTAACTGTCTACTTGAGGATTCTAGCATTTATACAGTGTGCAGAGTAAAAAAAGAATACTAGTAATAATATGTATCTAATAATATTCAACTAAAAGTGAGTCAATTTGTGTATTGTACAAATGCAATGTCTAACGATAAACCCGTTTAAGCCTGCCATATTTATAAAGAGAATAGCGTCTTTGTAACATACTGTTTCAAAATGCTTACACTATTAGAATTGCAGGTATCTATCGTTAGCATGAAGCAGACTTGAGGATTCCAGCAAATCGTATATTTGATTAAGGCTGTAAGGATAAAAGCAGTGATAGACAATCAGGCAATAGCAATCAGTTTATTTACAGGAGCAGGTGGACTAGATATTGGGATAGAACAGGCAGGTTTTCGGATAGTAAGTGTTGTTGAGAAAGATCCTGATGCTGCGAAGACTATAGCTTTTAACCGACCTCACCTAAACAGTGCCGTAGCAAGAGATATACAGAAAATCACTGCTCAAAATCTTTTGGAAGAAGGGGGATATATTATTAACCTTGGTAGACCCCTACGTATTGGAGAAGTAGATTTAGTAACTGGCGGTCCCCCTTGCCAACCCTTCAGCACAGCAGGAAAACGTGGTTCAGTTATGGACCCACGTGGCAGCTTGTTTATGGACTTTATACGTATTGTTGAACAAGTGCAGCCACGCTTTTTTGTCATGGAGAATGTTAAAGGTTTACTCTCGGCTCCTATTCGTCATAGACCTCATCTGGAACGAGGAACGGGTTATGCTCCTCTGGAACTAGATGAAATGCAAGGGAGCGCTCTTGAGATTGTTTTAGAAGAAATAAAGCGCCTTGGTTATCAAGTTATTTATAAAGTCATGGAAGCAGCAGATTACGGTGTTCCGCAAAACAGAGCGCGAGTAATCTTTATTGGCTCAAGAGATGGTGAATCAGCTACATTCCCTTTGCCTACTCATAGTAAAGATGGCTCTTTATTACCTCAATGGCGCACTCTTAAAGACGCTCTGATAAACTTAGAAGATCCACAACCGGAGTATACTTCCTACTCAAAAAACCGTCTTCAATATTTAAAGCTTTTAAAAAGTGGTCAAAACTGGAGAGATTTACCTAAAGAATTGATAAAAGAAGCAATGGGAGGCGCTTACAAATCTGGAGGTGGTAAAGTAGGGTTTTACAGAAGATTATGTTGGGATAAGCCTTCTCCTACTGTTACTACAAGTCCTTACCAAAAGGCTACAGATATGTGTCATCCAGAGGAACTGCGTCCTCTCAGTGTTCGAGAGTGCGCCAGGATTCAAACCTTTCCAGACTCATGGATTTTCTATGGTTCGACAGCCTCTAAGTACCGACAGATAGGTAATGCTGTACCTGTACTCTTAGCTCAAGCTATTGGTGACTATTTACATAGTTTAATTAGACAGGAAAAACCTAAAGGGATACCAGTCTTTGAACAGCTTTCACTATTTAATCACTAAATCCTTAGCCTTTTGATTATTTTAAGACTTTTACTACTGAATTTGTTGCCAGTACTTACTATCTTCTACATATAATGCTGCATGATTTTCAGCGATAGTTTGTCTAACAAAGGCAGCAAAGTCTTCTTCAGAAAGATTAGAGCATCCTATTAATTGATTCAGTTCTTTCCAATAGTAAGCTCCATTTTGAGCATTGACTCTATGCCATTTCCGAATGATAGTTCCTTTACGGACACTACTGCTCGAACTATTTTCAGAATTACTACGGTTTTTAACTTGTAATAGCTCACCTTTCTTGGTACAAAAATCAACCTTATTTATAGTTTCACCCCAAGCACAGTACCAACCATAAAATGATAATTTTTCGGCAAGATATTCTTCTAAAAGAAGACATAATACGTTTTCTGCCGACATAGAAAGACGATGAGCATACTTTATATGATTAATGTCATCAGTGCTGAGAGTAGGTAAACGAGCAGAAATAATCGTGTCAATAATTTTGTCAGAAACGGTGCCTATCTTCTTACTAGTTCGCTTTGAGGCTCGATTATTATAACCGCCAAAATACTTATTTAACCACTTACTAATGTAATCTAAGCGAGAATTGCATACTTTTAAATATGGAAATAATTCAGGCGAATTACAACAGACGGATAAAACTGTTTTTACAGAATCATTCCAGAACATCCCAGAACGGAGTTTTACGATATTTTCAGCTTCTGACATGAGCAGATTGGCATCAAAATCCGGTATTTTTAGGTTATTGCTCACAGTTACTATTGGGTAAAATCTGCTGTTTAAGTTACTTGTTCTAGTTTTCCCAACAATTCACAAGGAGTAATACCCAAAGCCTTACTTAACTCCAAAAACTTCACCACGTCCAAACTTTGTTTGTCAAGCTCATATTTATAGATACACAAATCTCAATAATCTCAATACTTCTATATATAAACATTAATAATCCTTAATAGTATTAACTATTAAGGATTGTTAATATGAGCAAAAACTGCTCACAAACCTGATTTTTCCTTAAAAATCATCCAGAAACTGACTAAGGCGACTGATTACGGGGTCAACCTCTTGAGGAGGGGTAGCAACAGTATAAGAAGTATTATTTACTACTTCTAATTGACTTGGAGACGGAATGAACGATCGATCGTTGACTATGAGCGCCAGTTGTGCGACTTGTTGAGAAAGTTGCAGTAGATGATGTTCCATCGCCTCCAAACGATTAGATCCCTTGGCAAAAAAACGTTCCTCAAGTCCAGCCACTTGACGTTGCAGTTCACCGATTTGTTGATCGATCGGTGTGTTTACTGCTGTTTGTGGAGCAGGTTGTACAGATTCCGGTACACATAAAGATTGCCACAAGGCTTCTTTACAGAGGTCGCTGAAAGTCTTGTCTGGTTGTTTTTCCAAATAACTTTCTACTTGCGCTAACAAGCTTTCATCAGCAAGCTCTGGGTTGAACGTGACGGATTTAACTACCTTTTTTGACCATTGGAACATCAGCTTTATGCCCTAGCAGCGCGATTGGAGGATAATTGTGCCTCTCCATAAATATACTGCCCCAAAGCATTCGCCTGACGGGAAGGTGCTGCTAAATGAGCATTAATCTTTGCTTCTTTGAGGAGACGTTGAACGTCGTCCCAGAAGAACTCACCACCGCCGCCAGTAAGAATCACATCGGTGACGCGTTCTGGCAACCAGGCGAGTACACGGCTACAGATTTCCCGTGAAAACATCTCTGTGAGATTAGGAAGAAAATCATCTAGGTTGGTGGGCTTGCTAGCGCCTTTAGGACGGTAATAGCGTTCGCCTCTGGGTTTGTTCACAGCGGAAATCAGGGCTAGAGATTGACTATCTGCTCCCTCGATTTCGGCAGACACCAATTCATAAAACTTATTCATTCCGAAGTCTTCGCTCTTAGAAGCACCTCTGGCAAAACGGAAGTTATCTACCATCAAAAGATCGACGGTTTGATGACCAATATCAACGATCGCTACCGATATTTTTGTAAAATCGGGACTACCAGGGTTTTTCTTGGGTTGAGCTTCAGACCATAACAAGCTGCCGTAGCCTTCTGGCATTACCCATACCTTACTGACGTTCAGCGACACAGATTCGCCTCGGAAGTTCAACACGTGAGGGCCACCTACTTGGCTAATCAATTGTGCTTTTTCTTTTTCAAATTGCTCTAAGGAAAGAAAAGGCAGACCAAGTACAACTGAGATATCGTCTCTGAGTTTGAAGTAGCCAGCACTTGCTAAAACTTTTACCAGTGCAGCTTCTACCTTAGATTGTCCGACTCCTAAATTCGCCCCAAAATCGGCTGCCAGTTGACCAACAGCATATCCATTTCCTTGATACTCCAGCCACAAATCCATTAAGGGGTCAGTAGCTCTGGCTTCAAAAACACCGCCGCGTACTTGTTCTATCGACATCTGCTTGACGTTGGCAGGTACGAACACCACACTGCCTGGTTCGCGACTCACACAAGTTTTTGTGGAAGTTCTGCCTAAATCAACACTGAGAATAGTTTTCCCAGAACCACCGACTGGCTTGTTAATGGGAGGATTATTATTAACAGCATTGATAGGAGTCGATGCTAACGGCTGCCTATTCATGGGTATAGCAGCAGCATTAATGGGGGTAGCGGCGGAAGGTTGGTCTGTCATGAAAGCTCCTAGTTCAAACTTAACTGTAAAAAGTTGTCATGCTCATCTTACAAAAATGCGAGCAACCAGAAATTCTAGGTTGCGTCAAGTGTAGCTAGAAATACGCCAAAAATTAATTCCGGCGATACCTCTGGTAAGCTCTGCCAACGCACATCTAGTATTATTTGGCATAGTGTAGGCGAATTTTGGCCAGATGTAACCCCTGCTTTCACTGCTTTCAAACCAAAAGCGTCCGTGTTTTATCTTCTAGTGCGTCTTAACTGGCGCTTGAATATCCAGAAAACAAATGCTAGAACCAAACCGCCAAGTACGATTTTAGATACAGGAGCAAGGTACTTGTCCACAAGTTCATACTGACTACCCAATATGTATCCTGAGTATGTTAGCAAACCTACCCAAGCAGCGCTACCTAATGTTGTGTAAAACAAAAATGGTAGCAAAGGCATATTGCTAATACCTGCGGGAACAGAAATCAAGGTGCGGATTCCTGGCACAAGACGACCAATTAATACTGCTGTTCTACCTTGTCGGTCAAACCACTTTTTGGCCTTAGTGATATCTTTACTGGATATAGCCAGCCATTTGCCATACTTGTCAGCCCAAGCTTTCAAACGGGTTTCGCCCAAAAACTTACCCGGATAGTACCAAATAAGTGCGCCTAATACAGAACCCAAAAGTCCTGCGAAAAATACACCAATAATATTCAGCTTTGCCCCTCCTGGTTGATATGGACTTGCTGTAAATCCAGCCAGTGGCATAATCAATTCTGAAGGAATGGGGGGAAAAAGGTTCTCTAAAAACATTAGTAGGGCGATTCCCCAATAGCCAAAATAGTTGATAGTATTAGTTATCCATTCAAGCATTGAGTCAATTCCTGAAATTGCTGGACTAGTCTTGTTGCTAAATTCAGCTTTAGCTTTTTTAAAGGGTAATTATTCCCGCTTGCTAGAGTCAAGGGAATTTGGCTGCATTAAAAATTGGCATCACAACTGAAAAACAGAGTCAGACAAGTGCAAGCTAGGTGTCTGTTTCATTAATGTTGAAAGTTATAAAAGTTCGTAAGTAGCTCTACCTTTGAGATTGAACGATTTATCGCTCACTACAAACCTCACAAAATTAATCAAACGAACTACTAGGTTTTGTTTTCTAATTTTTTAGATCCCCCTTAGCCTGCTTTTTTAAAGGGACTAAGA
>NZ_JADEXF010000174.1 GCF_015207245.1 Nostoc cf. edaphicum LEGE 07299 | reverse complement strand
TTTCTAGTGAAGGAGATGCTGGTCAACGTAGTGGCCCTCCTGGGGATTTATACGTTTACTTGTTCGTAAATGAGGATGAGGAATTTCAACGAGATGGGATTAATATTCTTTCGGAAATCAAAATTAGCTACTTGCAAGCGATTTTAGGTTGTCGGTTAGAGGTAGATACAGTAGATGGGCCAGTAGAACTAATCATTCCAGCTGGAACTCAGCCGAATACAGTGATGAAGTTGGAAAATCGCGGCGTACCCCGCTTGGGTAATCCCGTAAGTCGTGGGGATCACATGCTGAACGTATTAATTGATATTCCCAATAAAATCACCCCAGAGGAGAGGGAACTGCTGGAGAAGCTAGCTAAAATTAAGGGCGATCGCACTGGAAAAGGCGGTCTAGAAGGATTTTTGGGAAATTTATTTAAGTGATGATGCCCTCTTCTGTTTTAACTCCCGATGCTCAACTTGATTTACGCGGCACCCCTTGCCCGATTAATTTCGTGCGGACAAAACTACGTCTAGAGAAAATGCCATTGGGAGGTTTGCTAGAAGTCTGGCTAGACCCTGGTGAGCCGATTGAGCAGGTTCCTGATAGTTTGACAATGGCAGGTTATCAGGTTGAACAAATTACAGACTGCACTAATTATTTTTCTCTGTTAGTGCGCCGTCCAGCTGCTAGCCAATGACAGGGGAAAATTTTGACGTAACTGGACAGTTATTGGGTACGGTGGTGGCTGTACAGGCTAATTTTTACCGAGTACAGATGGAGCAAGAGGCAGGGGAGCAGAGGAGCAGGGGAGCAGAGGAGAAACTGGATTTAAATGCCTCTTTGCCCTCGCCTCCTCTGCTGCTTTGTACTCGGCGAACACGTCTGAAAAAAATTGGACAACAGGTGATGGTAGGCGATCGCGTTGTGGTAGAAGAGCCAGATTGGGCTGGAGGACGGGGTGCGATCGCTGAGGTTTTACCCCGCCAAAGTGAGTTAGATCGTCCGGCGATCGCCAATGTCAACCAAATCCTCTTGGTATTTGCCGTTGCCGATCCACCTTTGGAACCTTATCAGCTAAGTCGGTTTCTGATTAAAGCTGAGTCTACTGGCTTGGATGTACTTTTATGCTTGAATAAAAGTGATTTAATTTCACCGCAGGAACAACAACAAGTTAGCGATCGCCTCCTTGGTTGGGGCTATCAACCGATATTTATCAGTGTTAAAGATGGTATTAATACTGACCAAGCAGCAAAATACCTAAGCAATAAAATTACCGTAATCGCTGGGCCTTCCGGCGTTGGTAAATCCAGTCTGATTAATACGCTGATTGACTCTGCAAAGCTGCGAGTCGGAGAAGTTTCTGGTAAACTGGCTCGTGGTCGTCATACCACTCGCCATATAGAATTATTTGAGTTGCCTAGTGGTGGTTTACTGGCAGACACTCCCGGTTTTAATCAGCCGGACATGGATTGTGTACCAGAAGAATTAATCCATTATTTCCCAGAAGCCAGAAAGCGGTTAGCAGTTGCTAGCTGTCGGTTTAGTGATTGTCTGCATCGAGACGAGCCTGAGTGTGTGGTGCGGGGAGACTGGGAACGATACGAACATTATTTAGAATTTTTGGACGCTGCGATCGCTCATCAAACACAGCTACACCAACAAGCCGATCCAGAATCCACCATGAAGTTAAAAAGCAAAGGCAAAGGGCAGAGTCAATACGAACCCAAGTTAGAAAGTAAAAAATATCGCCGGATTTCCCGGAAGACTCAGTTACAAGACTTGCAAGAGTTATATCGGGATGAGGAATAAGGAGTGCGATGTCTACAACGAACGGGCTGCGCCTACACACTCATAATGCAAAGGTTAGTCACGATAGCATAGAGACAAACATAAAAACTATCTTGTATGTCTCAGCCCCTTGCTGTCACCACTAGTTTAGAAGATGTCACTGAGAGTATAATTTTCCCACCAGGTGATATCTTTAGTGACGAACCCCCCTTGGAATCTGACTTACACCGCGAACAAATTGATTTGCTTATCCGCCTGATTAAATGGTGGTGGCGCGATCGTCAGGATTTTTATGCTACCGGCAACCTGACAATCTATTTCAGTCCCAATCAGAAAAAGTCAGAAGAATTTCGAGGGCCGGATTTCTTTGTGGTTTTAGATACAGAAAAAAAAGACCGCAAAAGCTGGGTTGTGTGGCAAGAAGATGGCAAATACCCCAATGTGATTATTGAGCTATTATCTAATTCCACTGCCTCGGTTGATAAAGGTTTGAAAAAACAAATATACCAGAATACATTTCGCACTCCAGATTACTTTTGGTTTGACCCAAATAACCTAGAATTACAGGGATTTCACATAGTTGATGGACAATACCAAGAACTTTTACCCACTGAGTATGGTTGGTTGTGGAGTCAGCAATTAGGGCTGTATTTGGCAGTATATTTGGGCAAATTACGCTTTTTTACCCCAGATGGGCAGCTGGTGATGTTGCCAGAGGAAGAATCAACTCAACAATTAGAGCAAGCAAACCAACAGTTACAGCAAGCAAACCAACAGTTACAGCAAACAAATCAAGAGCTAGAACAAGAACGTCAACGGGCTGCAATCTTGGCGGAACGCTTGCGAAGCGTAGGTATTGATCCTGAGCAAATATTCTGAAAAATAGAATTTTATCTCTAAACTAGGTATAGAAAAATAGTCCTATGAACCAAACAATATCTGATCGAGTCCGTTGGACAACCTCAGACTTAGAATTACTTGCAACTGACGAATGGAAGCGTTATGAGATTATTGACGGAGAACTATTTGTGACAAGAGCGCCTCACTGGAAACATCAAGGCACTGCGGGCAATATATGCTTAGAATTACAAATTTGGTCTCGCTCTAGTGAGCTGGGGGAAACACGTCAAACTCCCGGTATAATTTTTACAGATGCCGATAATGTCATACCCGATGTAGTTTGGATTAGTCATGACCGTTTAGCACAATTGCTAGATGATGAAGGGCATTTGAGAGGAGCGCCAGAACTCATTGTGGAAGTGCTTTCTCCTGGGACAACTAACGAACGTAAAGATCGAGAAGCCAAGCTAAAACTATACTCATCCACAGGAGTCCAAGAATATTGGATTGCAAATTGGCAATTACAGCAGCTAGAAGTTTATCGCCGAGAAGCTGCCCAATTAAAACTGATCGCAACCTTGCTGGCTGATGACGAAATCACGTCACCATTGTTACCAGGTTTCGGCGTTCGAGTTCAGCGTTTTTTTGTATAATTCTAGCGTAGGCGTAGCCCGCACTTCGACTTGGCTCAGTGACCACCGTAGGCATCGCTCATCAAACTCAGCTGCACCAACAAGCTAGTGCATTGCGGCAGAGCCAGTACGAACCCAAGTTAGAAAGTAAAAAATACTGCCAGATTTCTCAGAAGACTCAGTTATAAATGACGTTTTTTTAACCAACATGAGTTTCCCACAGAAGTGCACATGAAGCCAGAATATTGCCGGGAGAAGAAGCAAACCCGCAATTGAGTAAGTCGGCGATCGAAATTCAATGTATGTGAAGAAATATAAACTTTAAGTAGGGTGTGTTACGCCGTAGGCTAACGCACCTTGAATTGTTGAGGCGAGTTAGCTGGAAAATTAGCAGAATGCTTACGGGCTAAAGGTCTTGAACCGGAATGGATATTTTCAGTGCGGATTATACAATAAACAAATAGGCAGATATTACAACTAGTTAACAACAAAAGGTGATGGAGGCATAATAACAAATGTTGTGCCCTGACAAGCACTGTAATTAACTCAATTGAAAACTATTCTTACAATCCCCATAAAGTCTTAAAATATTGTTAATTTCAGCCAAACCTCTCCACCTTCAACTTACAAGTATCACCCCAAAATCACTATGTCTATCGGCTACGTCGCGCTTGTACTCCACGCACATCTGCCCTTCGTTCGTCACCCGGAAAGTGACTACGTGCTGGAGGAAGAATGGCTCTATGAAGCCATCACAGAAACCTACATCCCCTTATTGAAAGTATTTGAAGGCTTAAAGCGAGACGGTATCGACTTTAAAATCACGATGAGTATGACACCCCCTTTAGTGTCAATGCTTCGCGATCCTTTGCTTCAAGAACGCTACGAAGCACACTTAGCTCAACTAGAAGAACTTATAGCACTAGAAGCAGAACATAATGTCAACAACGGGCATCTTCGTTATTTAGCCGAACATTACGCGACTGAATTTAGCGAAGCGCGTCAGCTATGGGAACGCTACGGCGGGGACTTGGTGACAGCTTTTAAGAAGTTCCAAGACAGTAACAACCTGGAAATCATCACTTGCGGCGCTACTCACGGCTATTTACCGTTGATGAAAATGTATCCACAAGCAGTGTGGGCGCAAATTCAGGTAGCCTGCGAACATTACGAACAAACCTTTGGACAAGCACCCAGAGGCATTTGGTTGCCGGAATGCGCCTACTATGAAGGCTTAGACCGGATGCTAGCCGATGCTGGGTTACGCTACTTCCTCACTGATGGGCATGGCATCCTTTACGCTCGTCCCCGTCCGCGCTTTGGCACTTATGCCCCAATTTATACAGAAACTGGTGTTGCAGTCTTTGGTCGAGATCATGAATCTTCCCAACAGGTATGGTCTTCTGAGGTGGGCTATCCTGGGGCGGCGGAATATCGAGAATTTTACAAAGATTTGGGCTGGGAAGCAGAATATGAGTACATCAAGCCCTACATTATGCCCAATGGTCAGCGGAAAAATACGGGCATTAAGTATCACAAAATTACTGGGCGGGGTTTAGGTTTATCAGATAAGGCGCTCTACGATCCTTATTGGGCTAGGGAAAAGGCAGCAGAACACGCTGCTAACTTTATGTATAACCGAGAGCGGCAATCTGAACATCTTTATGGTATAATGCAGCGACCGCCAGTAATCGTTTCGCCTTATGACGCAGAGTTATTTGGACATTGGTGGTATGAAGGCCCTTGGTTCATTGATTACCTATTCCGCAAATCATGGTATGACCAAGGAACATATCAAATGACCCATTTAGCAGACTATTTGCGGGAGCAGCCGACGCAGCAAGTTTGTCGTCCTTCACAGTCGAGTTGGGGTTTCAAGGGTTTCCACGAGTATTGGTTGAATGAGACGAACGCCTGGGTTTATCCGCATTTGCACAAAGCTGCTGAACGGATGATTGAAATCTCGCAACTGGAACCAGAAGATGAGTTGGGGTGGAAAGCATTGAACCAAGCAGCGCGGGAATTGTTATTAGCACAATCTTCCGACTGGGCATTTATTATGCGGACAGGAACGATGGTACCCTATGCAGTTAGACGGACGCGATCGCACCTAATGCGGTTCAATAAGCTCTACGAAGACGTTAAAATCGGCAAAATTGACAGCGGTTGGCTGGAAAAAGTTGAGTTAATGGATAATATCTTCCCTGAAATCAACTATCGTGTCTACCGTCCGCTATAGTCTCACAAAAAATAATCAACAGCAGTAGGGTGGGCATTGCTCACCCTATATTAGTAGTGAGGAGCGTTTATTTTACCAACAACAGAGCAAGCCTTAGCCTGTGTACGAGTTTGTCAAATGCTGTCAAATCTTTACAAAGATATCCGCTTATTTCGATTTGACGACACAACCGGGCAAGTTTACATCCTGGCTGGAGATGAACTCCAAGTCATTGTACTAAGTAATGGAATCTGGGATTTTGTCAATGAACCAGAATTATGAGCAAATGAGTTTTACAGAGTTGAGAGCCTATGTCGTCGAAAACCGCGAAGACATTGAAGCTCTACGTTTTTTAATGAGCAAACGTGACCCTAATTCTAAAGGCTATCCCATGCCTGTGACAGAAGCTGATATGCAAGCCCAGATGGAAATCATCAGGCGCAAGATTAATGGAGAACTTTGAGATTATTGTCTAATTCAGTAAGCATAATTAGGGTGGGTAAATCATACTCACCCTATTGTTTTATTAACACTGCCGGATTTAGCTAAAGGCTATCTGGATCGATATTTAATTCTCGGAGTTTAGCAGCTAATCTTTGCGCTTTTTGCTCCATTTGCTGTCGAGCCTCTTCTGCGGCTTGTCGTGCAGCTGCTTCCTCTTCATGAGTTAGCAGTGTTTGACCAGTCGCTGGATTGTAAAAACGCAATTTTCCCGCCTCCAAGCGTAACTCTAGCCCTAAAACTTCACTGGATAGGGAGACTGTACCATCTGGTAGGGTATTGGTTGCCACTGGGAAATAATTTCCATCAACCAACTGTAAACCCTGAAGTTGGGGATTGAGATAATCGCCAGTGGGGTCATATTGAAAATATTCACGCACTCCCAGAAAGGCGTAAATTCCTTTCTTTGCACCTTGGTCTTTGCTGCGGGTGCTTTTTGAGGTAATCTCTAGAACAAAATCTGGGGTTTGATTATTTTCTTCCCATGATTTGTAAGAGCGTCTGTCACGGTTTTCCACTCCAAACACCACAAATACATCTGGAGCGACAACCGATTCTGGATAACCTTTTTCGTAGTAAATAAATAGATTACCAGCAACGTATACATCTGGATGATTTTGAAAGTAAATCTTTAGCGCATTTCTTGCATAAGTCAAGTAACTGCACTGGATATCTCCTTCAGCCATCGGCTTACCATCCTCATCTGGGTACTCAATCGGGGTAATGGGGATATACTCTACTGAGGCTGTCATGGGCAAATCCCTCAACTCAACTAGGGCTAGATTCAATAATATCGCTCAAAATCCTATCGCCATGACTTGGTGGCTGTGAAATCACCAAAAATTCCAAATTACAGTCGCTTTCATTGAGCAC
>NZ_JADEXF010000173.1 GCF_015207245.1 Nostoc cf. edaphicum LEGE 07299 | reverse complement strand
GCCTAAATATCTACGCGCGGCTATTTTTATCATCCTACCTTACCTCGAAAAATTTTGTGTAATTGAATAAAATTATGAAGTTTGTAGTATTAATAAGCTTATAATACAAAATTATATCATTAGAAAACACTGCTATACTCTTACACAAAAGCAGCCAATATATATGAAAACTTTGGCAACCTATTCAATAGATGGTAAATAGCCATGTATTTGCTGTTTTTCAAAACTTATTAAACACATTTCAATACATATTAATCCGCTTAGTCAGATGAATGGGGAATGGCAAGCAGAGGAGAATAACCAATGCCCAAAGCCCAATAACCAATACCCAATTTTGACCAATATGTACTAGAATCAATGACTTGAGTCACAAAGAGAGCAATCATGGCATCCATCCGCGAGTTGCACCAACAGCTGGTTAAAAAAGAACGTTCTGCCGTTGAAATTACCCAAGAAGCTTTAGAGCGCATTCAAGCGTTAGAGCCGCAATTGCACAGCTTTTTATGTGTAACGGCAGACCGGGCATTAGAGCAGGCGGGTGCTGTGGATGCAAAAATTGCCGCAGGAGAAGAAATTGGGCTGCTAGCAGGCATTCCTGTGGGGATTAAGGACAATATGTGTACCAAGGGGATTCCTACCACCTGCGCCTCCCGGATTTTGGAAAATTTTGTGCCGCCTTATGAATCAACAGCAACGCAAAAACTGGCAGATGCTGGGGCCGTAATGGTTGGCAAAACCAACTTGGATGAGTTTGCAATGGGTAGTTCCACTGAAAACTCTGCCTATCAAGTTACGGCTAATCCTTGGGATTTGTCACGAGTTCCAGGTGGTTCTTCTGGAGGTTCGGCGGCGGCGGTGGCGGCTCAAGAATGTGTAGTTGCTCTCGGTTCTGATACTGGCGGTTCGATTCGCCAACCTGCATCTTTCTGTGGAGTGGTGGGGATGAAACCAACTTATGGTTTGGTTTCTCGTTATGGTTTGGTGGCTTACGCTTCGTCTTTGGATCAAATTGGGCCATTTGGAAATACGGTAGAAGATGCGGCAATATTGTTAAGTGCGATCGCAGGTTACGATCCCAAAGACTCTACCAGCCTGAAAGTTGCCATTCCCAACTATGCTGCTAGCTTAAAACCAAACTTCAAACCCAGAGGTCAGCTGAGAATTGGTATCATTAAAGAAACTTTTGGTGAAGGTTTAGACTCTGTAGTGGAACAAGCTGTTACCAAAGCAGTAGATCAACTACAAAGTTTGGGAGCCGAAATTCATATAATTTCCTGTCCCCGCTTTCGCTATGGCTTACCCACCTACTACATCATCGCCCCATCAGAAGCATCAGCAAACCTGGCTCGTTACGATGGCGTTAAATATGGGTATCGCGCTCCTGATGCAGATAATCTGTTATCAATGTACACTCGTACCCGTGCGGCTGGTTTTGGTACAGAAGTCAAACGCCGGATTATGATTGGCACTTACGCTCTTTCGGCTGGCTATTATGACGCCTACTACCTGAAAGCGCAAAAAGTCCGTACTTTGATTAAGCAAGACTTTGAAAAGGCTTTTGGCGCAGTTGATGTGTTAGTTTGTCCGACATCTCCCACTACAGCATTCAAAGCAGGAGAAAAAACTACTGACCCCTTGAGTATGTATTTAACTGACTTGATGACTATTCCTGTAAATCTTGCTGGTTTACCTAGTTTAAGTTTGCCATGTGGTTTTGACGAACAGGGGCTACCGATAGGATTACAGCTAATTGGCAATGTGCTGCGAGAAGACCAGCTATTTCAGGTAGCTTATGCTTATGAGCAATCTACTAGTTGGCATCTGCGTAAACCCCAAATATCTTGAAAATTGTCATTGGTCATTGGTCATTTGTCATTGGTTATTAATTCTTTTCCTTTACTCGGTACAGACGCGATTAATCGCGTCTTTCCACTTCCTTTGCCTTCTTGGTCATTTGTTAGTCTGATTACTGACTATTGACTGTTGATTATTATCTTCTGGAGTCAGGGATTCAGCTGTAAGCTGTGGATTAAGTATATGAAGAAGACCAGCAGATGCACCGACCAATAATAAAATATAGGTCAGAACAAGAGGTATGTATGTATTTTGTTTGTTGTCTGAATTGTGACGAGCATTTTTAGAATCTTGACAGACAACATTGGTTACAAGGCTGTACGATAAAGCATTTCCATCCAGCCCTAAAGCATCTCCATAACGACGGATGAATCCTTGAAGAAAAATCAGCTCAGGCAATTCTTCAAATCTATCTTCTTCTAAAGCTTGCAAAATGCCTACTCGAAGCATTGTCTGAGAGGCTATTTCTTCTATGCGGATAGATTTTTCTTGTCTTACTTGTCGCAAGCGTGTGGTTATTTCCTTTAGTTGCTCTACTTGAGCTTCATTTAAGAGCGTCACAGTCTTCTCCTGTATGGGCTAATTCTACTATTCATTGAGAAGACTTCAATCCGCATACGTAAATTTACTGGATATTTGATTTTAGGATAAATTTTTTTGATAATGGCTTAATCCTGGATTTTAAAATGCTAGTCCAACTCTAACTAAGTATATTTTTTGTTATATCTAGTACTTTTTATTCAAAAAACTGGACGTGAAAATTAACAAGCCGCAACTTATAATACAAGTATTATCCCAACGCCTACCTGGGCTGGGATAATTGCAGCGATCGCTAATATTCTGCTCAATAACGATTAGTCATCATTCTTGATTGTGCCAACTCCTTGGTTATTATTAAATATGGCATTTGCTCCACCATAGATATTGACAAAAAATGTTTCATTGGGTTCAACTTTATTATCACCTCTGACACCAATACTAATAACTTTGCTGGTTTCGCCATAGTCAAAAATAATTGTCCCCAGCCCAAAATTGTAATCCGAGTCAGAAACTTTAGCAGTACCATCACTCGTACTGTAATTTACAATCACCCGTTGATAAAATTCATTCGAGAGAGTGACGACAAAATTAGCATTAGTTATCATCCCTGTTGTGCCTTCTTTGACTGATACATCTGCAATGCTAATGGTGGGGGGATCATCATTTGTGATAGTAGCCACTCCCAAACTATCAGTAATCGTGGTGTTTGTAGCACCGAAGAGATTAACTGAAAATGTCTCGTTAGTTTCAGTTTTGTTATCACCTATGACACTAATACCAAGAGTTTTACTGGTTTCGCCAGGATTGAAAACGATTGTCCCGGAATCAGAGTTGTAATCAGAGTCAGAAACTTTAGCAGTGCCATCACTAGTGTTGTAATTTACAATAACCTGCTGTAAACTCGGTGCAGAGAGGGTGACGATAAAGTTAGCATTAGTTGTTGTGCCTGTCTTACCTTCAGCAATTGAGACATCCGAGATACTGACAGTTGTTGGGTTGTCATCATTAATGATAGTAGCGATTCCTAAACTATCTGCGATCGTGCCATTTGTCGCGCCTGAAAGATTGACAGAAAATGTCTCGTTGGCTTCACTTTGGTTATCGCCGATGACGCCAATACTAAGAGTTTTGCTAGTTTCACCAGGATTGAAAACGATCGTTCCTGAAGCAGAGTTGTAATCAGAGTCAGCAATTTGGGCAGTGCCATCACTCGTGTTGTAATTTACAGTAACCTGCTGATAACTAGGATTGGAGAGATTAATAGTAAAGTTAGCGTTAGTTGTTGCACCTGTGTTGCCTTCAGTAACTGAGACATCTGAGATGCTGATAGTTGGTTGGCTATCATCGTTGATGATATTTACTGTAGCCGAACTGTTAGTAATTGTGGAATTTGGCGCTCCAGTTATGAGGCTGGGGTTACTCAGGATAATAGTAATGTCTTCATTGAGTTCAAATGCGTTGTCACCCAAAACATTGGCTGTAATTGTCTTTGTGGTTTCCCCAACAGCGAAACTTAAAGTCCCAGATGCAGCAGTTCCTCCACCCGTAACCTGAATATTGTTATAGTCACTGCCAAAAGTTGCCGCACCGTTAAAAGCATAATCTACGGTACTAGCCACGCCAATACCACCACTGCGAGTAACCGTGAAGGTAACAGCTTGAGTACCGCTATTATCTTCAGCTAAAGTTGAGGTGGAAGTGGAAATTGCATATTGAATCGCATCATTAGCAGCAATAGTTAGAGTAGTTTCAGTTATTGTCCCCAAATCAGCCCCTGTTAGCGTGCCGAAGTTGAGTACAACTGTTTCTGCATTCTCAGGTAAATCGTCTGGGTTTATAGTAAAAGTAATTAGCTGTGTTAAATTTGCGCCTGTTGCCCCAGCAGTAAAGGAGATGGTAGCGGGGGAAAAAGTGTAATCGTTGCCATTAGTAGCCGTACTATTGTTTTTAACGACAATAGGAATTGTGACAGCGGTTTCAGGAGAGGCATTTAAGGTAACAGAAATAGTTACTGTAGTGGCGGTACTATCTTCTGTTGTATTGTATGTAGCAGCACCAAAGCTGACTTTTGGAAGCACATATTCAAATGCTCCGATATCAATTCTACCGCTTTCAATCCGGTTAAAACCTGTGCCGCGTTGGTCGGTAGTTAAGCCACCATTGTAAACGGGATTACCAGCATTCCTGGCAGGACTGTTAAAGTATAAAGCATGAGTTTGTGTCGAACCACCGTAATCTCCTAGCGGTTTGAGTCCGGGGTTGGGGTTAATAATATCTGTACCCGTACCCAAAGTCCCCGATATTTTACCAGTAATTTTGCCAATCAGGTTGTAAGCATTACCATTGAAGTTGGCACCAGAGATATCGGCTCCTTGATTACCTAAATCAATATTGCCAGCAATGATGCTGTTGCTGATGCTCCAAGTACCAGCAGATCTATAAATACCGCCACCATTACCTGTGTTATTGTTATCGCTATCAGCGGTGTTACCAAATATAGTGGTATTACTTACTGTGCCACCGCCAGAATAGATACCGCCGCCGTTGACTTTTACGGTGTTGCCAGAAATAGTGCTATTAGTAAGTGTGGTAGTGCTACTGTAGATGCCGCCACCATTAGTGTTCGCTGTGTTGCCAGAAATAGTGCTATTAGTAGCTGTGACACTACTAGTGCTGTAGATGCCGCCGCCGCTAGTGTTCGCTGTGTTGCCAGAAATAGTGCTATTAGTAGCTGTGACACTACTAGTGCTGTAGATGCCTCCTCCAAGGGCCGCTGTGTTGCCAGAAAGATTACTATTGCTGACTGTGACACTACTAGTACTGTAGATGCCGCCACCATTACTACTGCCTGCATTTCCCCCAGTTATCTTCAACCCATCAATTGATAGGGAGGCACTGGCATTAAAAATACGGAAAGTATTGTTACCACTGATAGTGAGTTTATTCGCCCCAGTTCCTTGAATGATGACTCCTTCAGTGATATTCAATTGCCCAGAAGTGAGGGTAATGGTGTCGGGGGTAGCATCACCGAATATCCCAGTCATATCAAAGATAATTGTCTCAATCCCTGGATCGTTATTGGCATTGATAAGAGCTTGCCTTAACGAGCCAGTACCACTGTTATTGATGTTAGTTACTGTGTAGGTGGTGTTATCTACTTTGATAGATACATCGTCAATGGCTAAACCATGATCGTTGCCTCCATTATCTATATCTTCCCAACGCAATATAATCTCTTCACCATTAGCGATTGGGGTAGCTAGATTAAATATTACAGGCGTTATAACAACTCGATTGGCAATTTGATTGCCATTCAGGGCACCCGCAGTTGCAGTTGCAATTGGCCCGGTGAAATCTAGCGAGGTGACAGGCGTCCATGTTCCTGTTGTTAGACTTGTGACAGTTGACCCAGTTTGATAACTGAATTTCAACTGTTGCTGCGATGTATTACCACCATTACGCCATTGTTCACCGGTGTAACTTACTTGCAACTTAGTAATTGCTGAACCTGTGTTGTTTTGGAGTCGCAACCCATAATAAATAGTTCCTGTAGTACCAGAAGCTAGAGAACCAAGTGCCCGATCTGGGTTACTAGCACTACCAAAACTGTACAATCCACCTGTGTTATTACTGCCAGTACCAGAGATGTAAGTTGTTCTCGTAGAATACCAGCCCGAAATAGTTGAATCATTAACCCAAGCTGGTGCTCCAGAAATAGCTAATGAGTTAAAGGTTTGAGAGTATGTGCCAGTAAAACTAGCTGGCAAAATAGATTGGTAAGCCTGTATTACTTTAGGTTTAAATGCCAGAGAAGCTTCAATTTTCCCTGTCTTCACTTCTAAATCCCAGTCGCCACCTAAAGCTGCACTTCCGGTTTTGTCAGTAGAAGCGGCAACATCTGCTCCAGTAATTTGGCTAATCTGCTGTACAAATTTTGTGCCTTCACCACTGGCTACATCACAGCCATAAAGTAGGATGTCAGCTTTATCAGTTAAAGCACTTGCCCACTTTTGTAACTGATTTTTGTAGCTATCCAGATTGCTAAGGTTGAAGTTGATTGACCCTAGCTGCAAACTCCCCACACTTCCGTGGGAAACAATGTGAATTGATTGAATTGAATTGGATTCACGTTTTGCTAGAAACTCGGTAATTTGTGCTAAACCGTCTCTATTGGCATCAAGAATAACAACTTCACTGCCGAGTGTGATACCAGCCACTAAGCTTTGGTAATCTATAACTTTTGGATCTATAAAAACAATATTTTTGCTTGCATCTAGTAATTTGATAGTAGACTTATTTCTGCTTTTAGGGTGATTATTTTCTGGCTGTTTTATCATAATTATTCCTTAAATATAATTTATTAGCTTTAGCTTAGTAATATTTATCGTGCATAACAAAATAGAAAGTGAATGACTCTGCATTCGCTTTCATTCCCAAATGAAATCG
>NZ_JADEXF010000172.1 GCF_015207245.1 Nostoc cf. edaphicum LEGE 07299 | reverse complement strand
CTGTTGACTCCGAGTAGTTCGCCTTGGGAGTTATAAATGGGTTGAGAAGCACTAATTAAGAGTGTTGGTTCAGTGCGGGGTGTAAAAATCTGACTAAAGCTGAATTTTTTGGCGGTAACTGCTGTTTGATAATCAGGACGCGATCGCGCATCATAGTTTTTGATTACCTCTGGTAATTGAGTACGTTGACCTTGAGAGTCAATTGTGTAGGTGTAGAGGTCGTACCCAGTTGACTTATCGGCTTTTCTGAGTAAAAATTGGCGATCGTTGAACTTCTCTACCGCTAAATATTCTTGGTCATTGCTTGCAGTTATTGCCAACGCGTCTGGAAAAATCTTTAACTGTTCTATTAAATATGACTCCCAGGTTGCCAGATTTTCTATCTTCAGCAACCCCATATCGATCGCATTTTGATTACTGCCTAGTACCTGACGCCCAGTTGTTAAGTAAGTTTGTAAATTCTGTTCGACTCGATTGGCAACTTCATGACGTAATTCGTTAACTACCTCATTGACTGCCTTTTGCCCGTTTCCGATTGACAAGTATGCAGTCAATCCCACAGCTAGCAAGATTTGCAGCACAAACAACGCTACCAAGATGCCACTTAGAGGCACACCTTTAAACAGAGAAAAAACACTACCTTGCCCAGTATTTTTGTTCATCTGCCCACTCCCCCTTCCTGTCCTGTAGTACTGAGTACAACACCTCTAGTTTGCTGTCCTGTGGGCTTATATCATGTCCGCTAGATTACTTATTAAACCTGGAGAACCCCACCCCGCCAAAGCTATGCTTTGTCTCCCCTCCCCGCCGGCGGGGAGGGGCTGGGGGTGGGGTGCAATGACTGTGGAAATCATAACTATTTATACGGACATGATATTATGCATAGTTTGTACTCGGTCAGGTCAAGTGCCAATATACCACTTCTGGTAAAAGAACAAAACGTTACTTAATTGCACCTGTAAATTTTACCAGCCAAAATATTACTAACGTCCATCACAAAGACAAAGACGCGTTCATTGTAAATATGAAACAAATTGATGAAAAGCTGAATCAATTTGTAGCTAGTTGAGATTTATGAGTTATAACTGGCATTTTTAAAGAAATCTAACTATAGACAGATGAAATTTGAAACGCTACTGTTATCAGAAGCGTGTTTTTTAGCGTTCAGATTATCTTTTAATCTACGCGCTAAAGAAAAGGAGTTAATCACTTCAAGATTGCTCCTAATTTTACTGCATCCTGTTCACAGCAACCCCCAAGACATAGGTTTTATCACTCATGCTCAACGTATCCACTCACAATTCTCAACAAAATCAGCAATTAATTGACAATACTGACTGGAACGTTATTGAAACAGAGTTTAACCCGACGCAGTTGCATCATAAAGAAACTGTTTTCACTCTTGGTAATGGGTTGTTAGGAGTGCGGGGTACATTTGAGGAAGGATATCCACAGGATTTTCCAGGCGTACTCATCCACGGTGTTTATGATGATGTGACAATTACTCATACCGAATTGGTAAACTGCCCCAACTGGCTGCCATTGGTGGTGAAAGTTGGTGGCGATCGCTTTAGTATGGACAGTGGTGAAATTCTCAACTACGAACGTCGGCTCGATTTACGCTTAGGTTTAGTTAGCCGTGATGTGCGGTGGCGTAGTCCTAATGGTCATACCCTAGATTTTCACTTCGAGCGTTTCACCAGTTTAGCAGACCAACACGTTTTGGCGATTCGCGCTCAAATTACATCGGTAGACTTTGAGGGTGAGATTACCGTTGAAGCCGGATTTGACAGCGAACCACATACCCAAGGCGTTAAACATTGGCGAACCTTAAACCAAGGTGGCATAAATCAGATTCTCTGGTTAAACAGTACAACTCTCCACTCAAATATTCAACTTGGGATGGCAGCTAAGTTAGTGGTAGATGGTGATGAGACTGCACCCGTGAGCGTCGAAAAAGCTTCTAGTTCTCCCATTTTGACAACTACCTTAGAGTTATATCCCGGAAAAACGGTAACTGTAGAAAAGATTGTCACCCTGTTTACTTCACGAGAAACAGAAATTCCCATTGCCGCCGCCTTACAAAGACTCGCTGATGAACCGAGATATACTACGCTATTGGCAGCTCACATTGCAGCATGGGAGCAAGTGTGGCAAGACAGTGACATTATTATAGAAGGCGATCGCTTGGCTCAATTGAGCGTCCGTTACAATCTCTTCCAATTACTAGCTGTAACACCGCGTCACGACAGCCGAGTAAGCATTCCTCCCAAAACCCTCTCCGGTTTTGCCTATAGCGGACATATCTTTTGGGATACAGAAATATTCATCCTGCCTTTCCTCACCTTAACTCAACCAGCTCTAGCGCGTAACTTACTCACCTACCGCTACCACACCCTACCAGGAGCCAGACGCAAAGCTCAAGAAGCCGGTTATCAAGGAGCAATGTTTGCTTGGGAAAGTGCTACTACTGGCGATGAAGTAACTCCGCGTTGGGTTCCGGCTCCCAACGGTGAATTAATCCGCATCTGGTGCGGTGACATAGAAGTGCATATCACCGCAGATATCGCTTATGCAATTTTGCACTACTGGCAGACTACCAATGATGATGACTGGATGCGGGATTATGGTGCGGAAATTGTTCTTGATACGGCTGTGTTCTGGGAAAGTCGGGTGCAGTGGAACCAAGAGCGCCACAGCTATGACATCCTAGATGTAATTGGCCCCGATGAAAATCACGATCGCGTCGATAATAATGCCTTCACCAATCTCATGGTACAGTGGCATTTGCAATCAGCTTTGGGACTGTGGGATTGGCTCAAACAAGCTTATCCTGAAACCTCAGCAGAACTAGTACAAAAACTCAACTTAACCACAGAGCGTCTGCACCATTGGGCGGAAATTCAAGAGCGTCTATTTGTCAACGAAGATGCTCAAACTGGTTTAATTGAACAATTTGAAGGCTTTTTCCAGCTAGAAGACGTTAACCTCGCTGATTACGAACCGCGCAGTAAATCCCTGCAAGGTTTGTTGGGAATTGAAGCTACAAACCAAAAGCAGATTCTCAAACAGCCAGATGTATTGATGCTCTTGTATTTATTGCGCGATGTCTGGCGACAAGACGCAAAGCGTCTACGCTACGACCATAACACCCTCGCCACCAACTGGGACTATTACACCCAACGCACCGACCACAGTTATGGTTCTTCACTAGGCCCAGCCATTAACGCTATCTTAGCTTGCGACCTCAATCAACCAGCCGAAGCTTATACACACTTTCTGCGATCGGCCTTGGTAGACTTAGAGGATGTGAGACTAAACGCCGCCGAAGGAATTCACGCTGCCAGTGCTGGAGGAGTATGGCAAGCAGTAGTTTTCGGTTTTGGCGGCATTCGGATGACTCAATTTGGCCCCATTGCTTGTCCCAATCTACCACCCAACTGGACGCGTTTGAAGTTTCGCCTGCAATGGCGTAACGAGTGGTATGACTTTGACTTACGAACTGAAACAGCAGTTAAAGTTCCCACCTTGGCAGATACACGCTTACACTAAAACAATTTTACGAGATGTAGGCTTATTACTCCATGTACCAGGTGTAATGGCGCTGCTATCATTACCCGTGTGCTTGATATTTGGTGAGTATTATGCTATTTGGCCGTTTGTGTTCACAGCAATAATTTCTTTTAGTTTAGGACAGTTGCTTTATCAAGTATTTCGCCAAGCTGAAGCCGCAGAGATACAACACGCGATGTTGATTGTTGCCCTGAGTTGGGGAATTGTTCCCCTATTGGGGGCAATTCCGTTTGTGGCGATCGCTTCTTATCTGGCTGCATTTCCCCAAACCTCGCAAACTATCCGTGAGTTTCAGCATCCTTTAAACGCTATCTTTGAAGCTGTTTCTGGGTATACCAGTACAGGATTAACAATGGCTCTTGATGCGAGTCAACTACCTCACACGCTGCAATGGTGGCGATCGTTCACAGAGTGGATAGGTGGTGTGGGAATAATTGTACTCATGCTGTCGGTGCTTGAACCTAGCGCAGATCCCGATCAACTTTACCAAGCCGCAGGACGACAGAAGAAAATTTCTCCCACGATTGTTGGAACTGCGCGTAAGATTTGGAAAATTTACCTGCTATACACGGTATTTAGTGTACTGCTGTTGGGGTTATTGGGTATGCCTTGGTGGGAAGCTCTTAATCACGCCATGACTGGCATTTCTACGGGTGGTTTTTCCATTACTAGCAAGAGCTTTACTGTGTATACACCAATTTTACAGTTAGCTGCGATCGCCATTATGATTACAGGTGCGATTAGCTTTTCGGTACACGCACAATTCCTCAGTCAGCGCCGACTCTCTGCCCTGTGGAGAGATCCTTCACATCGGGCGCTATGGCTACTACTAGTATTAGGAACAATATTACTGCTACTTACACATTACTCGTTTACAGGCTCACTTAGCTGGCTCGACAGTTTATTTCAATGGGTTTCAGCCTTAACAACCTGTGGTTTTAATACTGTTAAAATCCAAGATTGGAGTCCCAGCGCCAGATTGTTGATCAGTCTGGGAATGATTTTTGGTGCGGCTTCTGGTTCCATCTGTGGCGGACTCAAACTTAGTCGGATTGTTACTCTATATAAAGCTGTAGTATGGCATTTACAGCAGATATTTCTCAAATCTGACCAGCATATTAAATACAAACTCGATAGTCAAGAACTTACGGAAATTGAAGCTCATCGTCAAATTAGAACAGCTACAGTTTTAGCAACACTTTGGCTAGGCTTTTTAGGAGTAGGAGTCTTTGTTTTGCTCCACGTTGTTGAACCGCAGTATACAGTTCCCGATGTCATTTTAGAGGCAGCTTCCGCAATGGGAACTTCAGGATTATCAGTAGGAATTACCAACCCAGACTTGCATTGGATAGGTAAACTAATTTTAATTTTGTTTATGTGGATGGGACGAGTGGAAATTATTCCGGTGCTAGTACTGTTTGCTTCCTTTTTACGTCCCGTGCGGCAAGTAATTAGGATTAAAAAATGAGCCTGACATTGCTATCCACAACTTATATCCTTCTAGAGGACGATAAGAAACTATAGCAATATCGATACCATAATTTCTAAGTGCGTATGTCGTGTAGCCCAAAATAAGCTTAATTATCTGCTGAAGCTATCCATCAAGAAAATGATTTGGATACTAAGTTTCTTGCTCTATTGCATAAATATTTTCTTGTGTTTTGAGCTACCACAAAACACAAGCTACTCATTTTTGTCTGAAATGTAAACCTCATGAATTAGGAGTATTTACCATGAAAGCGGTTGTTTTTCACGGAATCGGAGATATTCGATTAGATAACGTACCAGAACCAAAAATCAAAGAACCAACCGATGCCATTATTCGACTGACCTCTAGTGCAATTTGTGGCACAGATTTACACATGATTCGGGGAACATTCACGGGTATGAAACCCGGTACAATTCTAGGGCATGAAGGTGTTGGGATTGTTGAAGAAATTGGTTCCAATGTGCGGAATTTGAAAGTGGGCGATCGCGTTGTCGTTCCCTCGACAATTGCCTGCGGCTACTGTTCTTACTGCCGCACAGGTTATCATGCCCAATGTGATAACGCCAATCCTCACGGACATAACGCCGGGACAGCTTTTTTCGGAGGCCCAGAAGCAGCAGGCCCCTTCGATGGATTGCAGGCGGAATATGCTCGAATTCCTTATGCCAATGCAGGGTTAGTCAAGTTACCAAAAGAAGTCACAGACGACCAAGCAATTCTATTGTCTGACATCTTCCCTACGGCATACTTTGGAGCCGATATTGCAGAGATAACACCAGGAGATACAGTTGCCATTTTCGGTTGTGGCCCTGTTGGGCAGTTTGCGATCGTCAGCGCCAGATTGTTCGGTGCAGGACGCATCATTGCAGTTGATACAATTCCCTCACGTTTAGAAATGGCGCGTGATTTGGGTGCAGAAATCATTGATTACAATGCCGAAGATCCAATTGAAGCAATCCGCGAACTAACCGGGGGAATTGGCGTGGATAGAGCGATTGATGCAGTTGGCGTAGATGCGAATGCTCCTGACAGTGGCCCAGCAGCCGAAAAAGCACAACAAGAAGCGCAACAATTCCAACAGCAGTTACAACAAATTGCCCCTAAAACCAATCCTCAAAACGGCAATTGGCATCCAGGTAATGCTCCGTCTCTTGTATTAGAGTGGGCAGTTCAAGCATTAGCCAAAGCTGGTACGCTCTCAATTATTGGAGTTTATCCCCCCACCCATAATTTCTTTCCCATCGGCACAGCAATGAACAAAAATCTCACAATCAACATGGGCAATTGTAATCACCGCAAATATATTCCTACGTTGGTGGATTTGGTTCGTAATGGCACAGTAGACCCCACAAAAGTATTGACACAAGTCGAGCCGCTAATGTCAGTTATTGATGCTTATAAGGCATTTGACCGACGACAACCAGGTTGGGTGAAGGTAGAATTAGTCCCTGGAGCAGCTTTAGCTAATGTTTAGAATCTTTATCAAGCTTGTATTGTGAACTAAAAACTTTTTTGACATCAGCAAGTAGGGTAACTTGCTGATGGCTTTTGATTTTAATTATAGGAGGTTGTACAGCACGACTTAAATTTTTTATGGAAGAATCCTTGCCTATTACTATTTTGATAAGTGTAACGGTTGTGGCTGGTATTGCTGCTCAAGTTTTCGCTGGTTATTTTCACATTCCTAGTATCGTCTCGCTACTTCTGTTCGGGATTTTCTGGGGCGAGATGGTTTAGATTTTTTAGATCCATCATTATTGGGTGTTCATTAGTTGATGACTTTCCACAGGTATAG
>NZ_JADEXF010000171.1 GCF_015207245.1 Nostoc cf. edaphicum LEGE 07299 | reverse complement strand
AGTGTAGCGATTTCCTCAAATAAAAATATAAGTCTAAAACTACACCTGTATGCCAGCTAGAGACCTTTATCACAACAATGTTAAAAATGCTTTGATTAAAGACAAATGGACAATTACTCACGATCCACTGACTCTGAAGTTTGGTAAAAAAGATTTGTATGTTGATTTAGGTGCTAAACAACTGTTGGCGGCGCAAAAAACAGAATCCAAAATTGCAGTTGAGATTAAAAGTTTTACCGAAAGATCGGATGTTGATGATTTATAAAAAGCGTTAGTTCAGTATATTTTATATCAGGATATCTTGATTGAATTGGAGCCGGAACGAATACTATATCTTGCAGTACCTAATAGTATTTTTGATGATTTATTTGAAGAACCTATCGGCAAACTGTTACTGAGAAATCATCGTTTAAAGCTGATTACATTCGATCCAAAACAGGAGGTCATTAAACAATGGATTACACCAAGTTAGACGACTATCGCCAGGTGATTGAAGCTATTCTCAGTGAATATGCTTCACTACCCTATTCTTATGCCAATATTCAATCGGAAGTGGTGTTTGATCGAACCCGCGATCGCTATTTGTGGATGGATCTAGGTTGGGATGGCGATCGCCGCATTCACGGCTGTTTGGTTCATATTGACCTAATTGATGGCAAAATCTGGATTCAACGGGATGGCACTGAAGAAGGCATTGCCGCCGATTTAGAACGGGCTGGAATTCCTAAAGAACACATCGTCCTTGGTTTTCGTCCACCGGAGTTAAGACCCTACACTGGCTATGCAGTTGCTTGAGGAGCGTATTCTCTTTATTCTTCAGTTGTAAATACAACACCTTCATACAGCAATTCAATCGGACATTCAAATTCAATGCTCGATAGAGTGACGATATCTCCAGCCGTGTAAGGATAGTAAAGCCACATTCTACCCTCACCCCGACAGTAACGCTCAACGGAGATTTGTTCTGAGTCAATCAAGATATACTCTTGCAAAGTGGGGATTCTCAGGTAATAAGTAAACTTTTCACCCCGATCTTTCGCGCTTGTACCTGGGGAAAGAACTTCGGCAATCAACTTCGGATGTTGAATAAAGTTGCGGGCATTAAGGTCTTCAGGGTCGCAACTGACAATAACATCAGGATAATAGTAGCGACTCTGGGCAGTGAGTTGCATTTTCACATCTGACACATTCACTCGACAACCTCTGGAACGCAAATGAGGGTACAAAGGTCTGTAGAGATTTAGTGCAATGTCGTTATGGGGAATTGTACCGCCTGTCATGGCAAACACTTCGCCATTGGCATATTCGTAGCGAAGGTCTTGCTGAGGTTCCCATTCGAGATATTCCTCAACGGTCATTTTTGGCGGCTGTTGGGAAATGGCGATCATAACTCTTGGTTTGATTGTAGCTAAATAGTATCAGCAACAAAGAGCGGTATCTGGAAAACCTCCCTCCTATAAGAAGAAATATTTTAAATTTTGCCCCTTCCCGTGTTGGGAATGGGGTTTTTTGCTAAGGTTTGTAGTGAGCAATTCAGAAAATTCATTGCGATCGCTCAATCATGTTAGATTATAGTTTGTTGTTTCTCTCAAACACAAAATTTGAGAGTTTCCTGCCCATCTCCTCATTGTGGGAATGAAAAAAGAAGGCTGAAAAGTTAAGTTTTTTGAAAATTATATGCAGCAACACATCTATTTACATTAGCTTCTACGGCTTACCAGACAAGGCTTAAAGGCATAATTGAACATCATTGTCAAAGAAAAATTAAAAGAATATGAAGTGCATTTTTACCGTCAAAAAAATGATATGTTAGATACAGAATTGAATTTCGCACGTTTCTGGAGTAAAACAATATAGATTACTCCAGTTTTTCACCCTCAAACCCTTGGCAGTTATTGCTTTTGACGAAAATTGAGGGCAATCTGAGTACACATTTAAATAACCAAAATCCAGTTGCAATTAGATTAAATTCTTTGCTGGGACTGGGTTGTGGCTGAGTACAAAGAAATCCTGAACCCCTATCTATAAACACTAGAACCCCAACCAAAAAAGACTAGAACCCCTACCTGAAAAAAACTTTTTTAATTCTTGTAACGCTTGAAGAATTAGGGTTTTTAGTATTTGAGTACAAAAGTAATAAATCCAATAAATTCTATCCTAGAGAGACGCAGTGTTTGGCTAGGAGACGGCTGCTATAAATCTTATATCGCCAATCACCTAACGCTCTGAAACAAAACAAAGCGAAAAGTGAGTGGAGGGATGACATAGCACCATGCCTGAAGTGAAAAGAAGTCGCGGCTGTAAGCACAAATTCTACCCAAGAACCGAACCTTGACACACCAGCCGAACATCACATATCTATCGCCTGCCTTACTTGAAAACAAGTCGCCCCAACCCAAGGGTTTGCAGGCAGTGTGGAAGACGCGACTTCAATTCCTGGGCATAGAGAGCAACAACAGCATCTCCCACAGTGGCAGCCGAGTCCACCGACCTTTTTGCGAAACTCAATGACATCACCGTCTACACGACTCCTCAACTCCAACGCTACGGAATCGACAACCCAAGCAAAATCCGGTGGTTGCGGCTGCGATAGCACCACCAGCACCACCGTGGAAAGGGACGAAAAGCTCCAAGAACGCATTGCTAAACATCCCTGCTACAGCGAAGACGCTCATCACCACTACGCCCGGATGCACGTTGCAGTTGCACCAGCTTGCAACATTCAATGCAACTATTGCAACCGCAAATATGATTGCGCTAACGAAAGCCGTCCTGGAGTAGTTAGCGAATTGCTAACACCAGAAGAAGCCGCACACAAAGCTTTAGTCATTGGTGGTAAGATTCCGCAAATGACAGTTGTGGGAATTGCTGGCCCTGGCGACCCATTGGCGAACCCAGAAAAAACCTTCCGCACATTTGAGTTGATTGCAGAGCAAGCACCAGACATCAAGCTTTGCTTATCAACCAATGGTTTAATGCTGCCCGACTACATCGATCGCATTAAACAATTAAATATAGATCACGTAACGATTACCATTAACATGGTAGATCCAGAGATCGGTGCTAAGATTTATCCTTGGGTTCACTACAGACGCAAGCGTTATAGAGGTCTTGAAGGTGCGAAAATCCTCCACGAAAGACAGATGGAAGGATTGCAAGCCCTGAAAGATGCTGACATCTTGTGCAAAGTTAACTCCGTGATGATTCCCGGAATTAATGACCATCACTTAGTCGAAGTGAATCGAGTCATCCGTGAAAAAGGTGCATTCTTGCACAACATCATGCCATTGATTTCTGCACCAGAACATGGCACACACTTCGGTTTAATCGGTCAACGCGGCCCTACACCCAAAGAACTCAAAGAAGTTCAAGACAACTGCTCTGGTAACATGAAAATGATGCGCCACTGTCGCCAGTGCCGTGCCGATGCAGTCGGATTGTTGGGAGAAGACCGCAGTCAAGAGTTTTCCAAAGAGAAATTCTTGGAAATGGCTCCCGAATATGACATGGAACAACGCGCTACTGTTCACGAAGGGATTGAGAAGTTTAAAGAAGAACTTAAAGTAGCCAAAGATAAAGCGCTAGCTGGCAAGAAAATTGCCAACAGTCCGAAAGTTTTAGTTGCAGTAGCAACCAAAGGCGGTGGATTAGTTAACCAACACTTCGGTCATGCGAAAGAATTCCAAATTTACGAAGTGGGTGGGGACGAAGTTCGCTTTGTTGGTCATCGCAAAATTGACCAATACTGCCAAGGTGGATACGGCGAAGAAGCTTCTTTTGAGCATATTATGAAAGCGATCGCAGATTGCAAAGCAGTTTTAGTCTCCAAGATTGGTAACTGTCCTCAAGAAAAATTGCAAGAAGCTGGAATAAAGACTGTTGAAGCTTACGACGTAATTGAAAAGGTTGCTTTAGAGTTCTACGAGCAATACGTTAAGGAATTAGGGAATTAGGGAATAGGTTACAGGTTACAGGGGACAGATTATTACCTATCACCTGTAACCTCTACCCTAACTCTAATGCCCCATTCCCCAAAAGGAGAATAAATCATGGCTTACAAAATTCTTACTAGCCAGTGTATTTCCTGCAATCTCTGTCTAACGGTATGTCCCACAAATGCAGTTAAAGTGGTTGACGGACAGCACTGGATTGACCCTGAACTTTGTACAAACTGTATTGGTAGCATTCATACCGTGCCTCAGTGTAAAGCTGGTTGTCCTACCTGCAACGGTTGCGTTAAGCAGCCTAGCGATTATTGGGAAGGCTGGTTTGCCAATTACAATCACGTAGTTGCTAAATTAACAAATAAACAAGATTACTGGGAACGTTGGTTTAAAAGCTATTCCCAGAAATACTCTGAGCAGTTGCAAAAGCGCCAATCCCAATCAATGGGTTCTGAAGCTTAATTAAATAATTCGTAATTCTTAATTGAAGACAACAATGCAAAATAACTGCATCTATCTTGATAATAATGCTACCACTAAGGTAGACCCAGAAGTTATAGAGGTAATGTTACCTTACCTCACAGATTATTACGGCAATCCCTCTAGTATGCATACCTTTGGTGGGCAAGTCGGTAAAGCAGTGAGAACAGCAAGAGAACAACTTGCAGCCATCCTGGGAGCCGATGAGTCTGAAATTGTCTACACAAGTTGCGGTACTGAGGGAGATAACGCGGCGATTCGAGCCGCACTGTTGGCGCAACCAGAAAAGCGACATATCGTCACCACCCAAGTTGAACATCCAGCAGTACTCAATGTCTGCAAACAATTAGAAACCCAAGGTTACAGTGTTACCTATCTATCAGTAAATAATCAAGGGCAGCTGGATCTAGATGAACTAGAAGCTTCCTTGACGGGTAACACCGCCCTGGTGACAATTATGTATGCTAATAACGAAACCGGCACGATTTTCCCAATTGAGCAAATTGGGTTGCGCGTCAAAGAATATGGCGCTATCTTCCATGTAGATGCAGTGCAAGCAGTGGGAAAAATCCCGTTGAATATGAAGACTAGCACGGTGGATATGTTAACCCTGTCTGGTCACAAGCTGCACGGGCCGAAAGGAATTGGTGCTTTGTATATTCGGCGCGGAGTTCGGTTCCGTCCCTTCATGATTGGGGGACACCAAGAACGCGGACGTAGGGCGGGAACTGAGAATGTTCCAGCAATTATTGCCTTGGGCAAAGCTGCGGAACTAGAACTGTTACACTTAGAAGAAGCGATCGCAAGAGAAAGAAAGCTGCGCGATCGCCTCGAACAAACTTTACTCGCTAAAATTCCCGATTGTGTCGTTAACGGTGACGTTACGCAGAGATTGCCAAACACGACCAATATCGGCTTTAAGTACATCGAAGGTGAAGCAATTCTACTGTTATTGAACAAATACGGTATCTGTGCATCATCCGGTTCTGCTTGTACCTCCGGTTCTCTAGAACCCTCCCACGTCCTGCGAGCAATGGGCTTACCCTACACAACTTTGCACGGTTCAATTCGCTTCAGTCTTTGTCGCTACACCACAGAAGCCGAAATCGATCAAGTAATAGAAGTAATGCCCAGTATTGTAGAACGTTTACGCGCCCTCTCACCCTTCAAAAATGATGATGCAGGTTGGTTGCAAGGACAAGAACAAGCACTAGCGCATCGTTAATTAGGGAATAGGGTACAGGTTACAGGGAACAGATTATTCCCTATCACCTATCACCTGTCCCCTGTCCCCACTCAGCACTCACCACTCAGCACTCGGAACTTAATATGTGGGACTACACTGATAAAGTATTAGAACTGTTTTACGATCCCAAAAATCAGGGAGCAATCGAAGAAACGAGCGAACCTGGAGTTAAGGTTGCAACGGGAGAAATCGGCAGCATTGCTTGCGGTGATGCTCTGAGATTGCATCTGAAAGTGGAAGTAGAATCTGATAAGATTCTAGATGCTCGCTTTCAAACCTTTGGTTGTACTAGTGCGATCGCATCTTCTAGTGCATTAACCGAAATGGTTAAAGGTTTAACCTTAGATGAAGCTTTGAAAGTGTCCAATAAAGACATTGCAGATTACCTGGGTGGTTTACCAGAAGCAAAGATGCATTGCTCTGTCATGGGACAAGAAGCGCTAGAAGCCGCTATCTACAATTATCGTGGCATACCTCTAGCTACCCACGATGATGACGATGAAGGCGCGTTAATTTGCAGTTGCTTTGGCATCAGCGAGTCTAAGATTCGTCGCGTGATTCTAGAAAATAATCTCACGGATGCCGAGCAAGTAACAAATTATGTAAAAGCTGGTGGCGGATGCGGTTCCTGTCTGGCTAATATCGATGATATTATTAGATCAGTTCAACAGGAATACGCCTTACCTGCTCTCAACAATTACGGCGTACAAGTTGCCACAGAAATTGTTACTTCAAAGCAACGATCGCTAACAAACGTGCAAAAGATTGCTCTAATTCAAAAGGTTCTTGATGAAGAAGTCAGACCCGTACTGATTGCAGACGGGGGAGATGTAGAACTCTATGATGTAGAAGGCGATCGCGTTAAAGTTGTACTGCAAGGTGCTTGCGGTTCCTGTTCTAGTAGTACAGCAACTCTGAAAATTGCGATCGAAGCCAGATTACAAGATCGTGTCAGCAAGAGCCTTGTAGTCGAAGCAGTTTAGGAATTGCTGTAGGACTTAACGTAATCTACAAATACGCTCTAATATGCATTCAGCCAGGAACAGAAAGTAGGATTTGAACCATATAATTGTCTCCACATCAATGCTTCAATCCTACCGACAACCAATAGCTAAATTAGCTATGACGGCTAACAGCATATAGGCTTCATAGATTAAGCGCCTACTTGCAAATTTCATCATCCAACTCGCTTCAAAGGAACAGGATATGAGCACATTGTACGACAATA
>NZ_JADEXF010000170.1 GCF_015207245.1 Nostoc cf. edaphicum LEGE 07299 | reverse complement strand
GGTCTAACTACGAGAGGGGGAGCAAAGGAAGTAGGAGAATCGGCAACAAAAGCAGTTGTTACTAGTTGGGTATCAATTTTTATTATGGATTTCTTTCTATCTCTACTGCTGTTTGAACAGCCTGCATTTTGAACCCAAGTAAGTATTGAACAAAACAAAATTACTGACTTTTTAAAAAGTTGGGAATTTGAGCTACAAAGGAAATTGTAGGTAAATAATATTGCTTCTAAAGGATTGGCGTAACCCAACCCAGGCATCGCTTGCTTTTTCGGGTATACTTCATCACATTAACGGAATTTGGGAATATATGAACTTGTAGATTAGCGCACCCAAAGCTAAACCTCCCAATGAAAAAATAGAGGTAGTCGAAAAAGCTAACCCTTCCCTAAGACCCGCTCTTTGAAAGTCTATCCTGACTAATATAGTCGCTGAAATGATGAGTAAAGTATCAAGAAAGACCCGAAACCAGGCAATCATAATAAAGAATAAGAAAGCTGCTAAGACGGCAACGCCGAAAGACCTGGTATTTGATTGAAGAAAAAGACTGTAGTAATATGTCATCTTCGGCCAAGGAGCGGTCAACGTGATGATTAAAAGCAAGATAGCAATTACAGTTGCCACCCAGACAAATATAGGAGCACGTGTTTCTGATATTACCCAGCCCAAAGTACTGTAACTCAGCAGTACTAGCGCCAGGGACACCCAAGGAACTCTTTTCAAAATTGACATGGGTTTATATTTCTAGTACAGGGTTAAAGTTTTATCGCATAAATAAGTGTAGTAATTCAAGACTTTATTTTGCTTGAGGACTTGCTCAGTTTATGATGATTTTCCTTCCTTAAGGATATCCCAGTATTAAAGGAGTTTTTGACGATACGGGTATCAGTCAGACAAGAAGCCAGAAGTTCTTACAGATAAAATTATGTAAATTTTGAATATATAGCTTAAAATAGTAAGTTTAGCATCATATTTTATAGCTTCAATCAATAGACTTTTATGCTGTTCACAAGAAAGCCAAACAAGTTTGTCGAGAATTGCGGTACAAAGTAGTTAAAGATTTGTAAACTGTTAGCAGCCGAGTAGCCGCGTGTCACATCTTGTTAAGGAATTATCATGAAACAACTTATTATTGCTGAACGCGTATGCCTCATTGGTCATATCGCGTCAAAAGCCTTTGGACTGGTAGGGATGCTACTGGTAGTACCTAATGCCGAAATAATTTTCAACTTATCGCAGGTAGGAGAAACTGCCGTACAGTTAAGTATGGCTGGCGGTGGTGTAGTTGATATCATCTTAGGGACAGTAGCTGTCTCTATTTATGCCTACCGGACTTTGGGATTAGGAACTTGGCTAGCATTTATGCTACCAGCTATGTTTATCTCTTTGGGAAGTGAACTACTGGGAACAAGTACAGGGTTTCCATTTGGTGATTATAGCTACTTGAGTGGTTTGGGTTATAAGATTGGAGGGCTAGTTCCTTTCACAATTCCTTTATCTTGGTTTTATGTTGGGCTGTCGTCTTATTTAATTGCGAGAACTGGTTTGAAAGTGGCTCAAAAACCCAGTTGGGGTCGCCATATTGCTGCGATAGCCGTTGGTGCTTTGCTCTTCACTTGCTGGGACTTTGCCCTTGAACCGGCTATGAGTCAAACTTCTCTGCCCTTCTGGTATTGGGAACAACCAGGAGCTTTCTTTGGAACACCTTACCAGAACTATGTAGGTTGGTTTGGTACTAGCGCTCTGTTTATGAGTGTGGCAGGATTATTGTGGAGAAATACCTCGATTAAATTAGAGCGATCGCAACTCAATCTGCCCTTAGTCGTTTATTTAACTAACTTTGCATTTGCCGCCGGACTCAGCTTGGCAGCTGGATTCTCTATCCCTGTGTTACTCGGCTTATTGCTAGGTGTGATTCCGGCTGTGGTGCTATGGTCAAGGAGTTCAACCACACCTGCTCAAGTTACTGTTGAACCAGTAACGAAAGAAGTAACAGTAGCAAAGGTTGAAGTTGCCTTGAAATAAGCCTAGAAATTAGGGAGTGGGGAGTGGGGAGGCAGAGGAGCAGGGGAGCAGAGGAGCAGAGGAGAAGTTACAGTAAGTCTTTCCTCTCTGCTCCTATATCCAATCCCATGCCCAATGCCCAATGCCCCATACCCAATGACTAATGACTAATGACTAATGACAACGCTTTGATAGCAGAAAGCGCTATCTCTCTTTTATTGCTACTTATCCAAGTACCAGCAACAGCGATTCTGTTTTCGCGGCTGCTAAAGGGGCCAAGACGCCATCCTCCAATAGAACCACAACAGCCAACACCTGAACTTTTGGGTAAGGTTAGCATCGTTGTTCCCACACTGAACGAGGCGCTTCGCATTAGCCCTCTGTTGGCTGGTTTAAGTCAGCAAAGCTATGAAGTTCGGGAAATTATGGTTGTAGACAGCAAATCCAGTGATGGTACGCCAGATTTGGTAAAAGTCTCACAGCAGAAAGATCCTCGCTTTCGCGTGATGACAGATGATCCCTTACCCTCTGGTTGGGTGGGGCGTCCTTGGGCGTTGCATAACGGTTTTCTATATACCTCAGAGGCTAGTCAGTGGTTCTTGGGGCTGGATGCTGATATCCAACCGCATCCTGGTTTAGTTGCTGGTTTGGTGAAGACAGCCGAAGCACAAGGCTATGATTTGGTTTCTCTTTCACCCCAATTCATCCTCAAATATCCTGGAGAGTGCTGGCTACAACCTGCATTGTTGATGACTTTGCTTTACCGATTTGACCCAGCGGGGATCAATACAGAGCAACCAGAACGGGTAATGGCAAATGGGCAGTGTTTTTTGTGTCGTCGCTCCGTTTTAGCTGCTGTGGGTGGTTATAGCAGTGCGAGTAATTCTTTTTGTGATGATGTCACGTTGGCACGCAATATCGCTATCCAAGGTTATAAGGTCGGCTTTTTAGATGGCGCAAAGGTATTAAAGGTACGTATGTATGAAGGGGCGATGGAGACGTGGAAAGAATGGGGGCGGAGTCTCGATCTCAAAGATGCAACTTCTCGCTCTCAGTTGTGGGGAGATTTATGGCTACTTACATCTGTTCAAGGTCTACCCCTTTTAATTGTCTTGACTTTTTTGTTGATGTCTCCCCCACTCTCATATTCGCTCACTCCCCCACTCCTGCTGCTGGGACTGAACTTATTCCTGTTGGTGATTCGCTTTGCCATGCTAATAGCGATCGCACCTTCCTATGATCGCACAAACGCTAAAGGCAGCTGGTTATTCTGGCTTTCCCCTTTGGCCGATCCCTTCGCTGTGCTACGAATCTTTTTATCTGCATTCCGCACCCCGCGCGAGTGGCGAGGACGCAAGTATATATAGTGGGGCATGGGGCATTGGGCATTGGAAAGAGGCAGAGGGGCAGAGGTGCAGAGGGGAAAGATTTACTGCAACTTCCCCTCTGCTTCCCTGCTCCCCTGCTCCCCTGCTCCCCTGCTCACTCTTCTTCACCTCCTACTTGATCCCCGCGTTCCAATTCCCAAAGAATTTGATTTCCTTCACGGCGTACCCGTGACACTATCCAGTTTCGCCAGCGCCATTGATCTCCACGACTGGTGACAGCGCTGGCATGGACATCCATCAAGTCTGCTAACTCAGAACTGGTGATTAAGTAGCCTTTTTCAGAAATTTCGTCAGCTATACGCAGAGTTTCGACCAAGCTGCGGAGTTGCGAAACCCTCATTTCTGGCGGTTTTTCATCGGTTACGGCCGCAGTTGGCCCGGTTGATGGTTCCATAACGGTTATTTCTGGTGCAGAAGTACTGATTTTTTGCGGACTTTGGTTAGTTATTCTAGAGTTTTTTTCATAATCAGCTACTTTTGCTACATTTATTTCATTTGTAGAAGGTAAAGATTTATAAAATTCTGTGGAAGATAATTGTTGTAGAGCAGGGGTTTTACCACTTGCATAACTGCGAGCGATCGCATCACAACGTTCGTTACCTATGTTACCAGAATGTCCCCGAACGTATTGCCATTTTACTTGTTGGGTATTGAGTTCATCTAAGATTTCTAAAAGGTCTTGGTTTTGGACGGGTTTACCATCTGACTTTTTCCAGCCTTTATTTTTCCAGCCTTTCACCCATTTGGTAACGCAGTTAATTAGGTATTCGCTATCGGTATGAAGGGTAATGGGTTGGGCTTGTTGAGATGTTTGCAGAAATTGAAGGGCGGCGATCGCAGCTTGCATCTCCATTTTATTATTAGTGGTATGACGGGATGCATCGCCCATTTCGTGGATTGAGCCGTCGCTGAAGTAAACGACAACACCCCAACCGCCAGGGCCAGGATTACCGGTGCAAGCACCATCGGTGTATATGCTTTGAATTATGGGTTGGGTGGACATGGTTAGGGTATCGAACCGCGAAGGTAAAAGTTATTAGCGGCGAATTTTTTTAACAATATCCAGGTTATTATACTGATAAAAACTCTTAATTCTTACTCCTGAATTCTGACTTCGGAATTCTTCTTTAATCCTCATCATCAGGCAAATTTTCCATTTCTTCAGTAATTAGCGTCTGAAAATCTTCGTCACAATGATTATACAGATGAACCGCAGCAGCTAGGAGTTCTGCGAGAATTTCAGCTTGTTGGTTAGCAGTTAAACTAGTTAACTGTAACTGGTTAACTAATGCTTGTACTTTCAGGCATTCTATACCTAATTCAGCAATCAAGGTACTGAGGGTTGAATTGGTTATTGCAAGAGGGCGATCGCTAATCTGCATATTTATTGTCCCAATCTTTTACGCGCTTGTTGGATTGCCTTATCAAAAGCACGAATCTCTTTTTCCCAATGCTTAATTAAACCTTCGTCAGGAAAACTCTTTTCTGATTCCAGTCTAATCTTTTCTTGATGTTCAGTAATTCTTTGAGCTAAAGATTCAATTGCCTTTTGATGGTGCTTTTTACCCATTACTCAGAACGATAAGCAACGCGGAGACTTTGGATTAAAATCACCAGAGATGCGATCGCCATTAACCCACCCCAAAACCAGTAAGGTAAAAGCAAATATCGCTGCATTTGCGCTGTATCAGATGCACCAAGGGGACCAGCAGAACTACTAAATAGATAATCAAGTTGATGGTACGTACTTACACAAGCTTGTACACCCAAAAATTGAATCACAAACCCTTGCGCCCAGCGAGGTGCTTTCAGGGAAATACCCAATATTATTAAACCTAGTAAGGGAATTGCCACCAATCCGAACCAGGAACGCACCCAAATTAATGTCGAAAATAGCAAAAAACTCCCTAAAATTTTTAAACAGAGGGTTGCTGCTGTAAAACTGCGGGAAGCCAGAATCAAAGCTGCACCGGCAAGAGGTGGCCCCATTGGCCCGGCTGCGGCGATTATTGCCGGGCCAATTGGCCCCAATGACGACCGGAGTCCATAAGTTGCGACACCAGAACCATTGCTAAAAATCTGCAACTTCTGAAACTGTCCCCCTAATAGCAGTGCCATTAAGCCGTGACCCATTTCATGAAACCAAGTTGCCAGAATTGTAAATGGGTATAAGATATAATCCCCTCCTGGTACTTGCCACAATAAAGTAGTTGCGATCGCTGCTGCAACTAGCCAGGTTAGCCCCATACGTTCAACAACTGGCGGGGCTTCTTTAGCGAGCAAGGGTTCAAAATTTTTACTTGGTTCCTTCATAGGTCAATCATTGGCAGTGTATTTCCATCCATCCTAATGTAATTATTAAGGTAATGGAGTTGCTAGACAATGTAACAATTCGTACATCAAAGCGACGGCTGTCAACTATGGTGCTATCAAGAACAACATAGTTATCCGTCGCTTGTCTGATGCAGTTCATTTGTTGCTCCTCCAAAATGGATGCCGGAGGATGGGCAGAAAATACTTAGACTGATGTCATAATTTAGCAAGAACCAGTTAAGCAAGTTGAAAGAGGAATGTCATTAAGTCTCCTTTACCTAAGCTGATGCGATCGCCTGGTCGCAAGCGATGACGGTTTCCTGGTAAAAGTGGCAAATTATTAATATAAGTGCCATTAGAACTTCCCACATCCTCTACATAATGGGCATCTCCCTCGACACGAATATCTGCATGAATCCGCGAGACAATTTCGGAATTAGGAAATCCTGAAACATCTATATCTGGAGGAATCCGGTCATTGGGCTTGCCGATATGAATCACAGAGAAATTTTGCGGTAATTCAATTAAGCGATCGCTTTGAACGTGGAGTAACCGCGCTGTAACCTGCTGCAATTGCGTTCTGGCAGCAGTTGCAGTTGGTGCTGGTGCTGCTGGCGGGGATGCTTCGGCTTCAGAGAGTGGTACTGGCTCCACAGGTGGTGGAGTCGGAATACTACTTTGTCCAGAGACTACGGGTTGAGCGACAACGGTTGACACAGGTTCTGGAGGGCTGCTTTCTGCAACAGGTATCTGTGGCACAGGTTCTGGGGGAACTGCCATCTCTGTTGGTGGTAAAGATGATTCGGGAGGACGGGAGTTAGTAGAACCGCTCATTCCCAAGGCATCTGGTTGTAAAAGTTCTAACAGTGGATCGGGCGGAACTAACGCTGGTACTTCCACGGGAATATCTGGAGTGACTGTTGTAGCTACTGTGGGATGAACGTGTGGAACTCCTGCGGAGTGAAGGTTATAGCCACACTGACCGCAGAATGCAGCATCTGCCTGCACAGTTGCCCCACAACTGGGACAATTAGTAGTCGCAGGTAACGGTGTATAACAAGCTTCACACTGAACAGCGCCGTCAGGGTTGGGATGATTGCAATTAGGGCAGACGATCATCGATATTTAGCCTTTGTTCAAGATCATCATAAATATAGTTAGGACTGGCAAGCAGAGGGCGGCCCTAGCTTTAGATTCTAGCAATTACTGCCGATTTGATACGGGGAAAGGG
>NZ_JADEXF010000169.1 GCF_015207245.1 Nostoc cf. edaphicum LEGE 07299 | reverse complement strand
GCTCAATATGGCGTTCGAGATAATAATGAAGCCAGTTGGACGCAAGTTGTAGAAATGCTGGAGTTCATGTCTGATGTCACTAGCATCCCGATTTTATTAGATGGGGATACTGGTTATGGCAACTTTAATAATATGCGTCGCCTGGTCAAAAAGTTAGAACAGCGAGGAATCGCTGGAGTCTGTATTGAAGATAAACTTTTTCCCAAAACCAATAGCTTTATCAACGGGAGTCGCCAAGCTTTAGCTGATATTGATGAATTCTGCGGCAAAATTAAGGCGGGTAAGGATAGTCAGACAGATCCAGATTTTTGCATCGTCGCCCGACTCGAAGCTTTGATTGCTGGGTGGGATCTTTCGGAAGCGCTGCGCCGAGCTGAAGCTTACCACGCCGCCGGAGCAAACGCCATCCTAATTCACAGTAAATCATCGCGCCCCGATCAAGTGCTAGCCTTTGCTAAAGAATGGGCGGGCCGTTCTCCGTTAGTGTTTATACCGACTAAATATTACAGCACACCTACTGATGTTTTTCGCAAAGCTGAAGTTAATTTGGTCATCTGGGCAAATCATTTGATTCGATCTGCTGTTGCTAGTATGCAAGCGATCGCGCGTGAAGTGAAAGCCAGCGAAACTTTAATCAACATTGAAGATGATATTGCTCCCGTAAAAGAAATCTTCCGGCTACAAGGGGCGGATGAACTCATAGAAGCTGAAAAACGCTACTTTAATAACGGACGGCAAAATACCCAAGCGATCGTTTTAGCTGCTAGCAGAGGCCAAGAATTAGCCGGATTGACGCAAGATAAGCCAAAAGTGATGTTACCCCTTGGAGGTAAACCTTTACTCAGGTTATTGGTAGACAAATTCAAGAAACTTGCTATCAATGATATTACCGTTGTCGCCGGTTACAAAGCAGAAACCATCAATGTTCCGGGGACTAAAGTCATCTGCAACCCAGATTATGAAACAACGGGAGAATTAGCATCCTTAGCCGTAGCTCAAGCTAGTTTTGGCGAAGAAATGCTGGTGCTTTACGGCGATTTACTATTTAGAAGCTACATCTTGCGAGATTTATTAGAATGTCCCGGAGAAATTGTGGCTGTAGTTGATTCTGTAGCCAACAACAAGTCTGTTAGCGGTTCACCTGATTACGCCTATTGCTCAATTCCAGACGATCTTTCTTTGTTTGGACAGGATGTCAACCTGTTGAACATTTCTAAAACCAGACAAACGCAATTAGGAAAGTCTAGCGGCCGCTGGATTGGGATGTTGCGCTTGCGAAGTCAAGGTAGACAATGGGTTAGTGAAGCACTCAATGAGTTGCAAAAACGACCGGAATTTAACAGTCTGGGTTTGCCAGAATTATGCAATTATTTAATCGAGCAAGGCAAACCGATCAAGGTGCTTTATATTCGCGGTAACTGGTTAGATGTTAATTCTTTGGACGATCTTGACCTTGCTTTTCAATTAAAACAATAGGAGTGGGGCATTGGGCATTGGGCATGGGGAATTGTGAGGTTGAAGTTCCGAGTTCGGAGGTCAAAATTCCGAGTTCTGAGGTCGAAGGTTTGAGTTCTGAGGTCAAAGTTCCGAGTTCTAAGGCTGAAGTTCCGAGTTCTAAACCTGAAGTTCCGAGTTCTAAACCTGAAGTTCCGAGTTCGGAGGTCGAAAGTTTGAGTTCGGAGGTCAAAGTTCCGAGTTCGGAGGTTGAAGTTTTGAGTTCAGAGGTCGAAGTAATAATCTTTCCTATTAACTCTCCAGTGCCCAATCTCGCTTCCTCACTTTCTACTCTTTACTTTCCACCCCCCATCTTTTAATATGATCCAGGCAGAAGAATTTGTAGAAGCTGCGCGTAATCTTGGCTTTGGGTGGTACACTGGCGTACCCTGTTCTTTTCTCACGCCTTTTATTAACTACGTCATCAATGACGTTCAACTTAAATATATCTCCGCAGCCAATGAGGGAGATGCTGTAGCGATCGCAGCTGGAGCAGCAATTGCTGGTAAACCCGCAGTAGTGATGATGCAAAACTCTGGTTTGGGGAATGCAGTTAACCCGCTAACCTCCCTCACTTATATCTTTCGGATTCCACTGCTGCTGATTTGTACCTTGCGAGGCGATCGCGTGTTGCAAGATGAACCGCAACATCAATTAATGGGGCAAATCACAGATAAATTGTTGCAAACAATGACCATACCTTGGGAATATTTTCCCACAGATGCAGCACAAATAGAACCGGTTCTGCAAAGAGCCACAGCCTATATGCAACAAGAGCGCTGTCCTTATGCTTTAATCATGCGTAAAGGAGCGATCGCCCCCCATGCCCTCACTCGTTCTTCTATTCCCGAACGAGAAAATAGTAATAGCCCTCATATTCAGCAAAGTTTTTTTCGGGATCACAAAGAACAACGCATTTCTCGCAGCGAAGCATTAGCTCAGATTGTGGAACTTACAGATCCAGAAAACACTGTAGTAATTGCCACCACCGGATACACGGGACGCGAACTCTTCGCTAGTAAAGACAGCGCCAATCATCTTTATATGGTCGGCTCAATGGGCTGCGCTTCCTCAATGGGATTGGGATTATCCTTAGCACGTCCAGACCTCAAGGTAGTAGTAATTGATGGCGATGGGGCAGCATTAATGCGAATGGGTAATTTTGCGACAATTGGCACTTATGGCGGTGCTAACTTCACCCATATTCTTTTAGATAATGAAGTCCACGATTCCACAGGCGCACAAGCCACCGTTTCTGCGGGTATCTCCTTTGCCAAAATTGCGGAAGCCTGCGGTTACGGCGTGACATTAGCCGGAGATGACCCTTCCCTTTTAGATGCCTTATTTACCGCAGATGCTAACACTAGACCTAAATTCGCTCATTTAAAAATCCGTCCCGGAACTTTAGAAAAGCTACCCAGACCCAACCTCACCCCGGAAGCAGTTTTACAACGCTTTATGAAACACATTGGTAATTCGTAATGACGCTCGAAGACTCGCTAACGCTGCGCTAACGTAATTCGTAATTAATAAATTCCAAGTACAAACTCTTAATTTATTAATGCCCAATGACAAATGACAAATAACAAATAACAAATGACAAATGACAAAATGATTTTACTAAATCCCGGCCCTGTAAATTTGAGCGATCGCGTCAGAAATGCCCTGTTGCGTCCTGATTTGTGTCATCGTGAGGTGGAATTTTCGCAACTTCAAAGCAGAATCCGCGAACAGCTACTTCAAGTTTATGATCTTGGAAGCGGCTGGGCAGCAGTTCTCCTCACTGGTTCTGGAACCGCCGCGATGGAAGCGATGATTAGCAGTTTAGTACCCACAGATGGGAAATTACTGGTAATTGAAAACGGTGTATATGGCGAACGACTATCCAAAATCGCCAAAATTCACGGCATTGATTACATCACACTTTCCCATCCTTGGGATGGCGAAATAGATATCAAAGCTTTAATCAAACTCCTAGATGAAAACGCCGACATTACCCACCTTGCGATCGTCCATCACGAAACTACTACCGGTCGTCTCAATAATTTGGCAGAACTTGCCTCAATTTGCCAAGAACGCCGTATCAAACTATTAGTAGATGCAGTCAGCAGCTTTGGTGGTGAAGAATTAAATTTTGCAGATTGGGGAATCACTGCTTGCGCTGCAACAGCAAATAAATGTCTGCATGGCGTTCCCGGAGTGTCCTTTGTCATCCTGCAACGGGATGCACTGCCGTCAGTAGACACCATTCCCCGCACCTTATATTTAGATTTAGCAACCTATTGCCAGCAACAAGATCGAGGCGGCACACCTTTTACGCAATCAGTACAGACATTTTATGCTTTAACAGAAGCTTTGCAAGAAATGGCAGAAGCAGGAGGTTGGCGTGCTAGACACAGCCATTACAACCAACTTGCCAGCTTAGTCAGAGAAGGGTTAGCCTCAATCGGAATTAAACCTTTACTTCCTCTTGGCAGTTCATCCGTTGTCTTGAATGCCTACTACTTACCAAACGGTTTCAGCTATGAAGAATTTCACGACCAACTGAAAGCACGAGATTATATAATTTATTCTGGACAGGGAAATTTAGCTCAATCAATCTTTCGAGTCTCGACAATGGGAGCTATTACCCAAGCCGACATGGAACGCTTTGTTGGCGTTGTTAAACAAATCATTGGTAATTCATAATATCCTCTCGTTCCCATATTTCCAATGGGAACGAAGAACGAGGAATAATTACGAATTACGTTAGCGCAGCGTTAGCGAGTCTTCGAGCGTCATTACGAATTACGAATTATTTTAACAGGGCATCAAAGCATCAAATCTCCCTATTACTGCCATATCTTCTTCATCTAACTCCGCCGGAATCCCACTGCGAATCAATTCCGAAAAGTCTTCATTGGGAATCATCACAGTCAACGTGTACAAGCGAGTAGAACCAGTATTTTTAATCAAATGAGTACCAGTGGGAGGCACTAATAAACTATCTCCAGCTTTGATCGTCGCACTCTTGCCGTCACATATAGCGATCGCTTCCCCTTTGAGGACGAAAAACATTTCTACTGCCCACTGATGGCGATTTGGAGGTGTTTGTCCACCAACATCAAAAATTTCTATGCAGCAAGTCAAAGAAGTATTAGCATTTGTCGAATCGAAGATAATTGCTAATCGATTAGAGGCGTCGGGGCTAATCCGATATACTTGGTAATCTTTGCTAGATTTGATAACCGGAATTACACAACGAGTAGCGTACATTTATTTATCCCCTCTGAGTTATCGATGGGTATGAAAATTCCTAAAATCCGAGTTTTGAATTAAACGCTCACACCGAAGTCCAAAATTAAAAAAAGTCTGAGAGCAAAGGAATTTAAACGCGAGAACAAATCTAAAATCTAAAATTATTGAGCGAAGAAAGAGCATTAATGCATGGGATCAATCTAAAATCTAAAATCCAAAATTGATTCACTCCTCACCATTTTGCAGCGCTGTTAAAATTCCTTGCGAGTCAGTGACAAAACCGAAGCATTGTTTGACATTATACAACGTCGCCTGCCAACAATATTCAGGAGAAGTTGTGGCGGTGCAGTCTTTAACCAATACGCAGTCATATCCTAAGAAGTTGGCATCACATAACGTGGTCAGCACACATTGATCGGCATTAACACCAGCAAAAAATAATGTTGTCCTTCCCAAATTCCGCAAGATACTATCTAAAGGTGTATCCCAAAACCCACTCATGCGGTATTTATCCACACGAATATCTTCAGGTATCTGTTCTAGCTCGTCTACTATTGCTGCCGCCCAACTACCTGCCATAAGTACTCTAGCACCATTGCTTGGTAGTGGATCGCCCAATCCCACACCTTCCCCTGTGGGATTATAGACGTGGCGCGAACTCGCACTAATATTGAGCAAGTCGGGACGATTCCCCCAATTTACCCAAATGACTGGAACACCAACCTCACGCAGTTCGGGAAGTAAGTTGTTCAAAGGTTCAATAGGCTGACGCGCCGGAGTTACGTCTACACCGATATGCGCTAACCAGCCATCAGGGTGACAGAAGTCGTTTTGCATATCAATGACGAGGATAGCAGTCTTTGCCAAGTCTAGGCGCAGGGTTTTAGTTTCTGTTGATAAGATAACGGGTTGTGGGGTCTTTTGAGGACGAGTGATATCTGCGATCGCATCATTCACTGTCCACGCATTCGGTGCAACTCCCAATGTCCGTAATGGTAAATTCATAAAATTCCAATACCCAACACCATTTTCTATTTTGTAACTTGAAATTTAGTTGAAAATACAATTACTTAATTAAGGTTAAATATGGCAAATTTCACTATCCATAATGTTTTGATTGCCATCGGTGATGATTATGCGACGGTAGATGTATAGATTGGAAATGGTGCAACCGTAGTCATTTTCCCCAATCTACAAGTAATTGGCACTGCCATAGATGGTAAAAACAAGCTATTACTACCTGGCTTTTTCAACGCCCACACCCACTCATCAGAGATGTGGTAGCGAGGAATTATGTAAATGTTCCCTTTAGAATTATGGTTGGCGAAACTGTATGATTTTGCTCCCTCGATCCCGAACAGGTTTATCTGGGCGTCTTGGGTACTGCGGTGGAAACTTTACTTGTTGGCGGGATGAGTGTGGTAAATCGTCTGGTGTTCATTCCCGAACTTGAGTTAAAAGCGATCGCTACAATCTTTGTTGTCACTCCCATTTACTCGTATAGGAATCAGTATTGAGGAACTCAGAGCCAAATACGCAGGCTAACCAAACAAATCGCAAATCGCTGAACCGCATTTATAACGAGTTAAGCTTTAAGTTACACATTTTTGTGAGGCGCAGTAAGTAATGCGAAGATCCATTGCCATAGCAGTAGTAAGCTTCGTCATCGTGGTAGTTATCGTAGCTTCCCTCGCTGTTCGGAATCTCACTCCTGATAAACAAGCTGAACTTCTTTTTACCTTTATCTCTAACCTTTTCGGCACTATTATTGGTGGATTGCTTGCTTACTTAATTGCGTTAAGTCAATTCAGAATACAGTCAAACTCAGAAGCAAAGCAAAGGCGAATCGATACAGCATTCGATTTTCATCGAGAGTTGGTGAGTGTTGAATTAACTCAAGCGCGAGGTGAAGCTAACAAACTCTTTACGAACTATATAACTGCACGCGATCTAGATGATTTTTATTCCAGCTTACCAGCAGATGAAAAGCGTCCCATCCAAATGGTTCTTTCTTTTTTTCGACGTTTGCAACTGGCAGTTGAATATAACCGTGTTGATAAACAGTAAACCAAAAAGTTTTTCCCCAAAGAGCGATCGCTAATCAACTTACGTGCTTCAAAGTATTATATACTACTAAAGACATAATTAATGCTTATGCTTCTGTGAAAGGTTTCAAAAAATGAAATGATGAGAGTGGTGTGTAGCATATTGGCTTAAAATTTTGACGGCTCCATCAGAAGAAATGGCAA
>NZ_JADEXF010000168.1 GCF_015207245.1 Nostoc cf. edaphicum LEGE 07299 | reverse complement strand
TTCATGAGTTATTTGAAGCGCAAGTAGAAAAAACACCCGATGCTGTGGCGGTGGTGTTTGAAGACCAACAATTAACCTACCATGAGTTGAATATCAAAGCAAATCAATTAGCACAATACTTACAAAATTTAGGGGTAGGGACTGATGTCCTTGTTGGCATCTGTGTAGAACGCTCCTTAGAAATGATAGTGGGATTGTTGGCTATTCTCAAAACGGGTGGAGCCTATGCGCCACTTGACCCAAATTATCCAGTTGAGCGCCTCGCTTTTATCTTAGAAGATGCTCAAGTTTCAGTATTGCTAACGCAAAAACACTTATTAAATAATCTTCCTCAAAACCATACTCAAGTTTTCTGCCTTGATTCTGACAAAGAAATCCTATCTCAATACAGTTCAGAAAACCCAACCAGTTCAGTAACAGCTGAAAACTTGGCTTACATAATTTATACTTCTGGTTCTACAGGTAAACCCAAAGGTGTATTAATTAATCACTCCAATGTTGTGCGTTTATTTAAAGCTACCGAACATTGGTATCACTTTAACCAAGAGGATGTATGGACGCTGTTTCACTCCTTTGCTTTTGACTTTTCTGTGTGGGAAATTTGGGGTGCATTAATTTACGGCGGACGGTTAGTTGTAGTGCCATATTTAGTTAGCCGTTCTCCCGAAGCCTTCTATGAATTACTCTGCAAAGAAAAAGTTACAGTTCTCAATCAAACTCCTTCAGCTTTCCAACAATTAATCCACACAGAACAGACAATTGCTAATTCTGAGAACTTAGCTCTGCGTTGGGTTATCTTTGGTGGGGAAGCATTAGAAATTCAAAGCTTAAAGCCTTGGTTTACTCTTCACGGGTATGAGTTTCCAAAGTTGGTGAATATGTACGGTATTACAGAAACTACCGTTCATGTTACCTATCGTCCAATTACAGAAGATGACTTAAGACCAGGAGCAGGGAGTGTGATTGGTTGTCCAATTCCTGACTTGCAATTGTATCTGCTAGATGAGCATAGACAGTTAGTTAGCGTTGGTGTTCCTGGTGAAATCTATGTGGGAGGTGCAGGTTTAGCTCGTGGCTATCTCAATCGTCCTGATTTGACTGCGAAAGCTTTTATTGCTAACCCCTTAAGTAACGATCCGCAGGCGCGGCTTTATAAAACGGGTGATTTAGCAAGATATCTACCCAATGGAGACTTAGAATATCTCGGTCGTATTGACCATCAGGTAAAGATTCGTGGCTTCCGAATTGAACTAGGGGAAATTGAAAGAGAAATTGCTCAACATCCTGATGTTCGCGAAATAGTCGTTCTAGCTCGTCAAGAAGAAACAGGCGAAAAGCAGTTAGTTGCTTATGTTGTTCCTCATCAAAACAGTAGCTACACGTCAAAGCAATTGCGTAGCTTCTTAGAGCAGCGACTACCTAATTACATGGTGCCATCAGCTTTTGTGTTATTAGAATCAATGCCTTTGACTGTAAACGGCAAATTAGATAGACAGAAATTGCCAGCACCAAGTAGAGAACGTCCACAACTGGAACAAGCGTACATTGCTCCACAAACAGATTTAGAACGTCTGGTTGCAGGTATTTTATCCGAACTGCTCAAAATCGATCGCGTTGGGATTGATGATAATTTCTTTGATTTGGGAACAACCTCAATCTCAATTCTCCAAGTTGCTGCGCGAGTAAAACAGGAACTTGGTATTGAGCTACCTGCTGTGAAGTTATTTCAGTATTCAACAATTGGCTCTTTAGCAAACTATTTGCATTCCAACCAGAATAGCCAACCGTCTTCTGACAAGCTGCAAAATCGCGCTCAACGCCAACAAGCAGCTCGGACTCGTCGCCGTAATCATCAACAAGGTGTTTAAGCAATGGTAAATATGCAAGCATCCGATAACCAAGATCCTAGTGATGGTGTTGCCATTATTGGCATGGTAGGAAGATTTCCTGGCGCTGAAAATGTCGATGAATTTTGGCGCAATCTCTGTGAGGGATTAGAATCAACGACTTTCTTCCAAGATGAAGAACTAGATCCTAGTATCGATCCGAACCTTTGCAAAGATCCTAGCTATGTAAAAGCTAGAGGGATAATTCCTGGGGGAGAAACCTTTGATGCCGCTTTCTTTGGCATTAATCCACTTGAAGCTGTGGTTATGGACCCACAGGCTAGAGTATTCCTAGAGTTGGTTTATGAAGCCCTAGAAAATGCTGGTTATGAATCAGAATCTTTTGAGGGTTTGATTGGTTTATACGCTGGTTGTGGTCAAAATACTTATTTTGCTAACCATATTGCTGGTCGTATGGAAATTGTCGATCGCATCGGTGAATTCCAAACGATGTTAGCCAATGAAAAAGACTTTTTAACCACCCGTGCTGCTTACAAACTCAACCTCAAAGGCCCAGCCGTCAGCGTCAATACAGCCTGTTCCACTTCTTTAGTAGCAGTCATTCAGGCTTGCCAAGCCTTAACCAGCTATCAGTGCGATTTGGCTTTGTCTGGTGGTGTATCCATGACTACACCTCAAAATAGCGGTTATATAGCTCAAGAAGGCAGTATGCTCTCTGGAGATGGGCATTGTCGTCCTTTTGATGCCAGCGCTCAGGGCACAATGTTCAATAATGGCGCAGGAGTAGTTGTCCTCAAGCGTTTAGAAGATGCACTCAATGATGGCGATCGCATCTATGCGGTAATTCGAGGTTCTGGTATCAATAATGACGGCGCTGATAAGGTGAGCTTTACGGCTCCTAGCGTAGACGGACAAGCAGAGGCCATTGCAATGGCGCAAGCTTATGCTAACTTCCACCCAGAAACCATCTCTTATATTGAAGCTCATGGTACAGCTACACCTTTAGGCGACCCGATTGAAATTGAAGCGCTGACACAAGCATTCCGGGTACATACAGATGCTAAACAATTTTGTGCGATCGGCTCTCTTAAAAGCAATGTCGGACATTTAGTTGCGGCGGCTGGAGTAGCAGGGTTAATTAAAACCGCTCTCGCCCTGCATTATAAAAAGATCCCACCTAGTTTAAATTTTGAGGCTCCCAATCCCAAGATTGACCTTGCCAACAGCCCTTTCTATGTAAATACCAAACTAGCTGAATGGTCGGAGGGTGAAACTCCGCGACGAGCAGGTGTGAGTTCTTTTGGTGTCGGCGGGACTAATGCTCATATTGTGCTAGAAGAAGCGCCACAAATCCAAAGTTCAGGATCTTCTCGCCCACAGCAGCTATTGTTGCTCTCGGCAAAAACTAGTCAAGCTTTAGAGGCTGCAACCGCAAATTTACAGCAGCATTTACAATACAATGCCGAAATTAACTTAGCTGATGTAGCTTATACCTTACAGCGAGGGCGCAAATCTTTTAACTACCGACGCAGTGTAGTTTGTCACGATCTTACAGATGCGATCGCAGCCCTGCAATCTTTAGATCCAAATCAAGTAAATACCCGTCACATAGAAATCCGCAATCCAGCCGTTGTCTTCATGTTCCCCGGACAAGGATCGCAATATGTGAACATGGGACTGAATCTCTACAACCACGAACCTGTATTTCAGGAAGCAGTGGATGAATGTGCTGAAATGCTTAAGCCTTTGCTGGGCAGGGATTTACGAGAAATCATCTATCCAGCACCGAGCGATGCCTACGGCGGGCTACGCCTACGCGAAACTGCGGCTATCTCATTGCGACAAACCTGCTTTACCCAACCAGCACTATTCGTCATTGAATACGCTTTAGCGCAACTATGGCAAAGTTGGGGAGTCAAGCCCCAAGCCATGATTGGCCACAGTATTGGCGAATTTGTTGCCGCCTGTATTGCGGGTATATTCACCTTAGAAGATGCGCTGATGTTGGTTGCAACTCGCGGTCGCTTAATGTGGAAGTTACCAGCAGGAGCTATGCTTTCAGTACGCCTACCAGCCAAAGAGGTAGAGTCGCGGTTGAGTGCAGAACTAGCGATCGCCGCAATTAATGGCCCTTCCTTGTGTGTAATTTCTGGCCCCACAGAGGCGATCGCATCTCTGCAAAAACAGCTAGAAAGCGAAGAAGTTATCTGTCGCCATTTACACACTTCCCACGCTTTCCACTCTCCGATGATGGATAGCATCATAGCCCCCTTTGCTGAGGTAGTTGGGAAAGTTAAATTATCACCTCCCCAAATTCCCTTTGTATCTACAGTTACCGCCGACTGGATTACAGCCCAGCAAGCAACAGATCCGATGTATTGGGCTACACATCTACGCCAGACTGTGCGGTTTGCAGAGGGCGTACAAACTCTATGGCAGCAGCCAGAACGACTACTGTTAGAGGTAGGGCCGCGAATCACAACTACGACCTTAGCCCGCCAACAAGCAAAAGATATTAAACAACAGATTGCGATTCCTTCTTTGGGTGATAACGCCGAAAACGAAGCCGAATGGACGGCATTACTCAAGGCAGTAGGACAACTGTGGTTAGCAGGAGTATCTATTGACTGGAGCAACTTCTATCAAAGGGAAACGCGACAGCGAATTCCTCTACCTACTTATCCCTTTGAACGCCAACGCTTCTGGATTGATCCTCCACCTCATCCCAATCGTGCAGCAACTCCCAAACTTTTAAATCCCCAATTATTAGAAAACACCCAAATTATGACAACATCCCCTCAGCAAAAGCTTATTCTCCTGCTCAAAGAAATTATCGAAGAAACTTCAGGATTGGAAATTGCTAGTGTTGACGACTCGATAACATTTTTAGAAATGGGATTAGATTCTTTATCTCTGACACAAGTCGGGCTAGCGTTAAAGAAAAAATTTCAAGTCAAAGTCACACTTAGGCAGTTACTAGAAATTTACCCCAATTTAGGAACACTGGTCGACTTTATCAATTCAGCCTTGTCTCCCGAAACTTTATCCGCATTAGGATTAACAGAAACCGTTGCAGATATCGTTCCAGAAGTACCATTGTCAGAACCTACACCTACAAGCACTTTGGTAGTTCATGAAGTTCATACAAATGGATCGAATGGATCTGCACCTAAGATTTCCCTCCAACCTGCTGCATCTAGTAGCATCCTAGAAAATGTGATTAATCAGCAGCTACAAATTATGAGCCAGCAATTGGCGCTATTGGGTAATAGCAGTCAATCTGTAACAATCCCAGTTGTACCTGCGGCAACATCTCAAAATAATGGTGTCAAGCCACAAAATGCTGTATCTGTCCCTCCAACCCAAACTAGCAAAGAATCAGCATCAGTAGAAACAGAGTCAAATGGTGGTAAAAAGGCATTTGGTGCGGCTGCTCGAATTGAAAAGACCCAGACTAAAACTTTGACAGCACAACAACGCACTTATCTAGACAAAATTATTCAAAGATATACAAAACGGACTCAAAAATCCAAAGAATATACTCAAACTCATCGCCCTTACTTAGCAGATCCCAGAACTGTTTCCGGGTTTAACCCGACGATGAAAGAGATGGTTTACCCCATCGTGGCGTCTCGTTCTTCAGGTTCTAAACTTTGGGATGTTGATGGTAATGAATATGTCGATTTAAGCAATGGCTTTGGCTTGAATTTGTTTGGTTGGTCGCCACCTTTCATTACTGAGGCAATTGAAGCACAACTCAAACTCGGCATGGAAATTGGGCCGCAAACTCCCTTAGTTGGAGAAGTGGCAAAGCTGATGTGTGAGTTGACCAACTTTGACCGAGCAGCCTTTTGCAACACAGGTTCGGAAGCGGTGCTGGGAGCGATGCGGATGGCACGTACGATCACAGGGCGTAACTTGATTGCCATCTTTTCTGGAGCTTATCACGGTATTTTGGATGAAGTAATCGTTCGGGGTACAAAGAAACTCCGGTCAATTCCAGCTGCTCCCGGTATTCCACCCGAAATGGTAGAGAACATTTTGGTGGTGGACTACGATTCACCTGAGTCTCTAGAAATCCTCAGAAGTCGGGCTGATGAGTTAGCAGCAGTGATGGTGGAATCTGTGCAAAGCCGTCGCCCTGAATACCAGCCTAAAGAATTCCTCCAGCAATTGCGTGATTTCACGGAAGAAGCTGGTATTGCCCTGATTTTTGATGAAATCGTTACCGGATTCAGAATTCATCCAGGTGGCGCTCAAGCGCATTTCGGCATCAAGGCGGACATAGCAACCTACGGTAAGATTGTGGGCGGTGGGCTACCAATTGGAGTCATTGCTGGCAAATCACAATATATGGATGCTTTGGATGGTGGGTTTTGGCAGTTTGGCGATGACTCCGTTCCAGAAGTAGGCGTGACTTACTTCGCCGGCACTTTCGTCCGCCATCCTTTAGCACTAGCAGCCGCCAAAGCAGTACTTCAGCATTTAAAACAGAGTGGCCCCAGCTTACAGCAAAATCTCAATGCCAGAACCGATAAGTTTGTAGCGGAACTTATGGGCTATTTTCAGCAAGTTCAGGCTCCGTTTACAGCTTATAATTTCGGCTCCCTGTTCATGGTGAAGTCTTTACCAGAGTTTCCCTACGGAGATTTACTGTTTTACTTGCTGCGGGATAAGGGAGTGCATACTTGGGATCACCGTCCTTGCTTCTTGACGACAGCCCATTCCGAAGCCGATCTAGCTTTCGTAATGGCAGCCTTTAAAGAAAGTATTGCCGAAATGCAGTCTGCTGGCTTCTTATCTGCACCGCCTATTGAAGTAACAAACCGCGAAACCAATAACAGTTTACGTAATCGTCCTCCGCAACCTGATGCCAAATTAGGACGAGATCCCCAAGGAAACCCCGCCTGGTATATCCCGGATATCGAGCGTCCTGGGAAATATTTACAAGTCGCAAGTGTTTTCTAAAGTGCTTAAGACTTACGCAAAATCATGATAAAACGAACCACAAAGGACACAAAGGAATAAGAGTTTCAGAGAGTTCTTGCGTAAGTCCTCGTGCTTTAAAAAATCAAGTGTAGTGAGCCTGAGTAATTTTTGCAAATAGTAAATACTCATCCATCCAGGTTTTGTATGTCAG
>NZ_JADEXF010000167.1 GCF_015207245.1 Nostoc cf. edaphicum LEGE 07299 | reverse complement strand
GAGTATGACTACTATCTGCTTGGCAAAAGCGCTCAAATACATGAGGTAGAAAGTCAGCACTGATACCCTGCCCTGTATCACTCACTTGAATTTGAACATAGTTAGGAATTGAGGGTTGGGAAAACTCTTCCCCACTTCCTACTCCCCACTCCCTATTCCCCACTTTTTTTGACAACTGCACCTTAATTCGTCCGTCGTTGGGTGTAAATTTAATTGCATTGGTGAGTAAATTTAACACAACTTGTTGCAAGCGATCTGAATCACCCGAAATTTTTTCTATTGAAGTATCAAGTATAGTTTCAATTTGAATACTCTTAGCATCTGCCAGTGATTGTACAACCTCGATCGCGGCTGTAATTACTTCTACTAAATCTACCAAATCAATGGAGAGTGAAAGTTCTCCTCTAACAATCCGCGAAATATCAAGTAGGTCTTCAATAAGTTGCATTTGCAAATTAGCATTACGTTCAATTATCTCCAGTGCAAGAGATACTTTAGCTTCATCTAACGCACCCGTTTGCAACATCCCAGCCCAACCGATAATTGCAGTCATGGGAGTACGTAGTTCATGGGATACTATTGCTAAAAATTCGTCTTTGGAACGGTTTGCAGCTTCTGCTGCACTTTGCGCCGCTTCGCTCACAGCGCGTGCAGCTTGTTCTCGCAGCAACAGTTGCTCTTTTTCTTCCTCAGCTTGTTTGCGCTCAGTAATATCTTGCATAATTTTAGAGAAGCCGCGCAGATTTCCATTTTCATCTCGTAAAGGTGTGATTACACAATGCGCCCAGAAAAATGTCCCATCCTTACGGATATGCCAACGATTTTCTTTAGAAAAACCTTCAGTTGCGGCTTTTGTTAATACTTGTTGTGGTTGTCCGCGCTCAATTGCTTCTGGTGAAAAAATTCGCTCAAAAGGTTGACCAATAATTTCTACTTCTTGATAGCCTAAAATACGCTCGGCTCCAATGTTCCAACTGGTAAATTTACCGTTTGTATCTAGCATAAAAATTGCGTAATTAGTTACTCCTTCTATTAGCAATCGATAACGTTCTTCGCTTTGGCGCAGACTGTCTTGAATTTCACGTAGAGACTCGTAATTTTGCTGGGCGGCTCGCGCATTTTTCTGAGCTTGCGATCGCGCTTGGCGCAATGCGGAGTTAAGTGAGCTGATCAACACTGCTACCACCACAAACTGAACTAACCCTATTACACTGAACCCACTAACAGTTAGAGAATAAAAAGGGGGCAAAAGGAAGTAGGCGCAGACTATAGCAGACAAAAAAGTTGCCAACAGTCCTGGGTTGAAACCACCATACCAGGAACTAACCATGACCGCAGCTAAAAACAGTGGGTAAATGGAATTCAGCCTGTGTAGCTGCCATAGAAGCAGTGTAAGCAGTAAAGCTAGTAAAACCGTTAAGAATGCAATGCTATAACGTTGTAGTTGCGAGAATCGCTGTTCGCGGAGCGTTCCGTAGGGAAGGCGGGACAAAGCCCATCGTGTCAATCTCCACATTTTCTATTACTTTTGGTCTATTACTTCTGGTTATGCCATAGGTTTATTAAACTTCTACCCTAGTTTTCCACTTTCAAGTTTTACCATTAAAAATTAATCTTAAGAGGATGGTAGCGATAAACAATACCCCTCATTACATTGGAATAATTAAAGCACTAAGTAGTAATAATTTAAAACAGGAAGATAATAACGATGACCTCTAAACAAATCTTAGTTATTGATGATGAAGATGACATCCGTCAATTGATTCAGACTTGTCTAGAAATAATGGGGGGCTGGGAGGTGTTGACTGCTACTTCAGGTAATCAAGGATTATTTTTAGCTCAGTCATCTCAACCCGATGCTATCCTTTTGGACGTAATGATGCCTGATATGGATGGTTTGACAACTTTTCAAAAACTACAGGCTAATCAAACAACTAAACACATACCTGTGATTTTACTTACAGCAAGAGGACGTAATAATGACAAAAGCCTATTTAATAATCTCGGTGTCAAAGGCATAATCAGTAAACCATTTAATCCTCAGAAACTAGCTGTTCAAGTAGCAGCAGTCTTGAGCTAAAGTATATTACAAAATCTGGTGTTTCCAGTTCAGCTATTCATGAATTAAGTAATACTATAGCAGTCTTAAGCAGTCCTAAATCATTTGTGAAAATTTAGATACCAGAGATAGGATTACTGTAGTATCTCTAGTTTAGGGTAGATTTACTTGGAAAAAAAGTCTATCTATAGTTTTAGTAGTCTCTTTCTTAAGTCGTAATTTTTTCACAAAATACATATTCTCCACTAGTTTTCCACCTTTACTTACTAAATTAAAACTAACTCAATATTAGTTGTTAAATTCAGATAAATTCTTCATCAGGGAAAAAACTAATATTTCAAGGAAGGAAGTAAATATATTAATTTGTAAGTTTTATTATATAGATTTAACTAAAATTTAATTTCCTATATTTACTTAAATAAATCATCTAAGGGGGTATATATATGATAAATGATTTAGAATCACTTTCACATCCACCAAGCAAACAAAAATTTGCTGCCACATTGCGTTTAGTGAGTCGAATTAGTTTTTGGGTACAATTAGTACTTGGTGGTATTTCTGGTATTGCTGTATTGCTGGCGTGTTTTAGCCGTAACATTACTACTCAAACAAGCAATGCAGGTATAGGGTTTGGGATATTTTTGGCTATTGTTGGTATTTTATTGCTGTGCTTTCGAGTCTATTGGGCTTTGCGTTATCGAAAAATGGCTAAACTTTTACAAACACCAAATTCTCAAAACCATCCCAGGAAGGAAGACGTAATTCAAAATTTACGAATTGGATTAATTGTAAGTTTGGTAGGTTTATTAATAGCTTTTATTGCTTCTGAAGTGACGGTTTCAATCATTTTAGGTAAAGCAGTAGCACAACCTCAAGGTGTTGCAATTTATCAGCCAGAAAATGTAATTCGTTCGCTAGACATTTTTGTAATGTTAGCAAACGTCAACATGATTGGCGCTCACTTTTTTGGGGGAGTTACTTCTCTTGGTCTACTCTATTGGTTAGAAGAGTAATAGGCGTAGTATTGATTTAATTTTGCCAGCTATTGCTATGGAAGTACTAACCTATATCTAAAGTAGTATTTGCCAGATATACTGCAATTCTGCTCGACTTTTCCACCATTGAGATTTAATCTGAAAATTACAGACGGTCTGTTTTCATTCTCCTCTTTTGGTTGAGCTGCTCAACTTTACCTAAATCTAAAGTAGACATCAAGAATTTGGATTATTGCAAAAAAGCTTACTTAGAGGCTAACTAAGAAGATTCTCTCATTTTTCACTAGATGTCACTATTTGAATTTTCAAATAACAAGCAAATATGAAATGATTAGGAGGTACTTATGTACAAATTAAATCGTTCTTCTTTAAAAGAAGTTGGATTAGTAGGAACAATGTTTGGAACTTTGCTAGTCGGGTTCTCTGCAATTACTCAATCAGCAGTAGCACAGCCGCGAATTTCCCAAATTAATCCTTGCCCTAGAATTTTCTACGAAGAACCACACCGGAATCGAGTTATGGTTCCAGCAGGATGTCCACCGAATGCTGCAACTTTAAGATTAGCAGGACAACAGCAAACTACTGGTTCCCAGAGTATTATGGTTCCTGCGTATCCTATGAATGGAAGACGCACAAATGTTAATGTCATACAACCACCTGCTCCAGAAAGCCGACAAAGTGCGATCGCAACTATTACACCAACAGCAGGTACAGTCGATGTGAAATTGAAAAATAACACTAACGCTGGTATCTCTTATCAAGCAATCGGTCAGACTCAACCTCGATATCTTGCAGGTGGACAAGAATTTGTCTTACGAAACTTACCAACACCTATCAGTATTACCTTGGTACGTCAAGATGGTGGACTGCTAAAAGTTATGCCCATGTCTACCTCTGAAAGTGAAGGGACACTCGCAGTCTCGTTAGATGAAACAACCAATTTCGATGACAATCAAGGCGTATTGAGAATTCAAAAAGATGGTCAAGTCTTTTTGAATTAATATAATTCACCGCAAAAATGTTGAACGCCTTAAAACGCTGATTACAACAAATCAAAAGTTTTGTGGTCGTTTAATAATATCAGGTTCAGTTGAAAAAGCATCACTAGGACTGACCTAAAAGCTTTTGAATAATAAGTCATGATCTGAACCTGATAATTAGTCAACCCAAATGGAGATTTTGAAATGGTTAACTTTATTCAAACTAAATGGAGTTCTAAAGGAACAATTGCTCTAGCTATATCTGCAATGCTGCTTGGAAGTTGTACCAACAACTTAGATCAGCAGGCCGGAGTACCAGAAACCAATGTGACTACAGAAGAAGTCGCAGACAATACAAAGGAACTAATTGGTAAAACTGTAACAATTAGAAGTACACCCGTCAGAAAATTGGGGCCGTCAACTTTCACAATTGCCGATAAGCAATTTTTTAGTGCTAAACCAATTTTAGTTGTAAATGCTTCGGGTAAAACTTTCACCCTGCCTGCTGATCCAAATACACCAATTCAAGCGACAGGCCCAGTTCGTAACTTTGTGATTGCAGATATTAATCGAGATTACAACTTGGGTTTAGATGCAAACTTGTACAAAGAGTACGAAACCCAACCTGCAATTATTGCTCAATCAATTGCGCTTGCTCCTAAACCAGGTGAACTTACTACAAACCCTCAACTATACTACGGTAAAAACTTGGCAGTGACAGGTGAAGTGGAAAACATTAGAAATGCCAATTCCTTCACGTTAGACGAAGACAAATTATTTGGTGGACAAGACTTGTTAGTGATCCGCGCCGGAACTCCCAAAGGAGTTGTCAATGAAGGTGAGAAAGTTGCAGTTACAGGTGTGTTGCGTCCGTTTGTTGTAGCTGAACTAGAACGAGAATATAACCTGAAATGGGATTTAACTGTGCAAAAACAGCTAGAAGCAGAATACAGAAATAAACCTGTGTTAGTTGCAACAGAGGTTTATCCCTCAGCAATTCCACAATAAGGTATTCTACAGGATCATCTATCAGGAAAGCTTTTCATGAATAGCCTCAAGACAAATAAAAATAAAGGCAATGGATGATAATTCTCAAAGGGGAGATTTCTTACAAGCACTGAGTAAGGCAGGGGTATTAGTTTTCCTGGTAGCGATCGCTTTGGTAGTGAGAAGTTGTAGCTTTTTTGAGGCAAAGCCAACTATCAGCAATACATCTGAAATTGCTGAGAATACCGAGGAATTTATCGGTAACTCTGTGACAATTAAAAGCAGAGTAATTAGGAAAATTGGTTCGAGTTCATTCACGGTTAATGATGCACGGTTCTTTCGCGGTGAACCTCTTGTAGTTGTTAATGCTTCAGGCGTGCCTTTTAATCTACCATCTGACGAAAACATCAAAGTGCAAGTTACTGGTCAGGTTCGTAATTTAGTAATTCCCAAAATTGAGCAAGAGTTTAATCTCAACATACAGGACGAATATTACAAAGATTACATCAATCAACCTGCAATTGTTGCTCGATACATTGTACTAGCGCCTCAATCTGGCCAAATAACACAACGTCCCGAACAATATTATCGTCGTCAAGTTGCAGTTACGGGAGAAGTAGAAAATATCCGCAGTCCAGTTTTATTAACCTTAGATGAAAACCAATTGTTTGGCGGGCAAGATTTACTAGTTTTATTAAAAGCACCGCCCAAAGTAGCAATAAATCAGGGCCAGACAGTATCAATAATCGGTAAAGTTCGTCCTTTTGTTATTGCTGAAATTGAGCAAGACTATGACTTCACCTGGGATCTAAATGTAAAAAGAGAGTTAGAGGTTGAGTACGGCAACAGACCTGTTTTAGTTGCTGATACTATATACCCTTCTTAGAAATTCTCAGTTTGTCATGGCTGTCTTAAATGCTGTACTTTCTATGAGGTTTTATGGATATCCTCAACGAAGCATTTCTCAACCTACGAACAATTAAACTTCGACGGTTTTTAGGGTCGCTGCTCTACCCACTGCAACGAGATTGGTTAGAACGTCAGTTTCGTAAGTCTCAAACTTTAAAAGCTGTTGAGGAAACTGGAGAAATTCAGAGGGCTGAAGCAACTAAGAGAGGCGGACAATTTCACTTCAAACACATTGAATTGGAAATTTATTTTCTGAGCGCCGATTTAGTCCGAATTGAGTGGAAACCTGGGATATATCCCATTTCTTATGGCATCTCCCGTAAAGATTGGCCAGAGGTCGAGACGACGTTTCAAATGAAGTTATTAATCAGGGACAATGCTTGGATATAGAGCAGTTTGGGCAAGTTCGCTGGCTGGGAATGTTCACCAATTTTGAACATCGTAGTTAACTTGAATCAGCTTACGACATTTTTGAGTACTCATCCTGCAACAAGCGATCGAATCGCTGCCTTAAGAAGTGCAATTAATTCTCAAAAAGCTTATAGAGGTGGCGGTTTAAACAATGCTGCTTATGAGGCAAAAATTCAACCTTTAAGTTAGTTACTAATAAAATTAAACAGTTTTTACAGGAGGAAAAAACATGGCCTTGTACAAACTTGACGAATACAATCCCAACTACAACGATGAAATTTTTAATGGTAATGACATTAAAAGTTTTGATGTTTACGCCGATGATGACAGAGTTGGCTCTGTTGTCAACATATTAGTTGATGAAAACGATGGTCGTTTCCGGTATTTCATCATTGATACAGGCTTTTGGATTTTTGGCAAAAAAGTATTGCTTCCGGTGGGTTTAGCTCGTCTTGACTATGAGAAGAAACATCTTTTTGTTCCTAAACTGACCAAAGAGCAAGTCAAAAATCTACCTGAGTTTAGTGAAGATTTAGCAATCGATAATGATTATGAGGAGCAAGTTAGAGGGGTTTACCGACCTTTAGTGCCATCCGTAATGCCGGGGATGTTAGGTACTCCTGCTCTTTATAATTATACATTGGAGCC
>NZ_JADEXF010000166.1 GCF_015207245.1 Nostoc cf. edaphicum LEGE 07299 | reverse complement strand
CCCTTTGCCCCCTGCCGCCAACAGTCGGCGCGTTTCGGCCGCAGCAGCTTGCATTGCTCGTTCAGGATTCATTCGGCCGGATAAGGCGGCGCTGAGATAACGCTGCAAAATATCTGATGTTTGAGCATATTGGGCGATCGGTGGACGTAAAACTGCATTGTCCACGACCTCCAATAACTGCGGATAGTGGGGGTATTTAGCAACAATCTCTGGGTCTGTAAATAAATCCCGGCGACTGGGCACATAACCTGCACTGAAAATAAATCGGCGCTGTGCTTCCCGACTGGTAAAATACTTAATTGCTTTCCAAGCTTCTTCAGGATGTTGAGAAGATTTCGCAATCCCTAAACCCCAGCCACCTAGACAAGCCGCTCCCGTCTTACCAGGAGCATGAACCATCGGTTTAATCGCAATTTTGCCCCGGATTGGTGAATTTTCTGCTTGGGCTAGAGGCCACGCATAAGGCCAACTACGTAAAAACGCTACTTGACCACTTTGAAACAAACGGCGGGTGTCTTCTTCTTGATAGGTTGTGACTCCAGGAGGAGAAATGCCTTCCCTGATAGTACTACGCAGAAACTCAATGGCTTGTAATGTTTCTGGTCGATCTAGTCCAACTTCGAGGGTGTCGGGTTTAACCCAGAAGCCACCAAAGCCATCGAGGATTTCTGCAAACATCGCCACAAGTCCTTCATATTGGCGACCCTGCCAAACATAGCCCCAATTCACCTGCTTTTTCTTTTGCAAGACTCGGGAAATTCGGATCAAATCATCAAATGTTTCTGGCGGTTTTAATCCCGCTTGTTTGATCAAATCTTCCCGGTAATAGAGCATTCCTACGTCGGAACGCACTGGAATACGGTACAGTTTGTCTTGATAACGTCCCCCTTCTACATCCTGGGATGAAAATGCTGCCAACTCCTCTTTAGAAATGCGATCGCCTAAAGGTAGCAACCATCCAGCAGCAGCAAACTTGGATGTCCAGATCACATCCATATTGATCAGGTCATAAGGGGATTCACCTAAGATAAAAGATGAGGTATAGAGGTCTTCGAGCAAATTTGTGGCATTCGGCCCTTCAACTAAGTTAATGCGAATACCAGGGTTTTCAGCCTCGAAGTCTCTAATTAAACCCTGCCTCCAAGGTTGGGCATCAGGGGCAGTCATTAACAGATTGAGGGTAACTGGTTGCTGCGAGAGTGCTACCCAACTGAACAATATAATGCTCAAGAGAGTTGCCAGAAAAACCCCTATATGCAAATAACTTTGTTTTTGAATGAATTTTTGCAAATTGTTTATTGGCTTTCGGTACAACATTATCAATGTAGCGATCGCTAGTGGTAATTCTTAGGAAATAAAAACATAAAACATCTCAAAAAAGATTATTTTGTATTATTTTTTTACGGTTTCTTATAAGTAAAATTAATTTATCGAACAGAATTCTTCTTCAATAGAGAAAATATCAAGTTTGACGCTTTGTCTTTTGACAGCGATCGCAACTTCACTTACAGTTCCGCACTAGAGGAGTTTTGAGTACTGAGTAAAAAAGAAAAGAAAAAATTTCTTATTACTTCTTCAAAATCTTTATTCGGATACTCAGGACTCATAACTCAGAACTCGGAACTTTTTTTATGGTAGATTTGTTGCTGATTGCAGTCCTGGGGTTCCTGGGGAGTTTTGGACACTGCTTTGGGATGTGTGGCCCTCTAACAGTGGCATTTTCTCTGTCTCATCAGCCGAAAATTCCACAAACAGTCTCCTTGGGACGGACATCAACCTTAGAAAAGCCCGATACTTGGCAACAGCAATTAAAATTTCATATCCTGCTAAACCTGGGGCGGATGTTGAGCTATGCTCTAGTCGGTGCTGGCATTGGGGCACTAGGTTCGGTATTGCTGCAAGGTGGACAGCTAGCGGGTATTGGCAGCGACTTCCGGCGTTGGATGGCTATTCTGACTGGTGTGATGTTGATTTGGTTTGGCTTAGGACAACTAAAACCCGATTTACTCCCGCGCATTCCCGTATTACATCCACTATTGCAAGGTAGTTTACACGATCGCCTCAGTAGAGGAATGGTTAAACTTTCCTTAAAAACCAAATGGTGGACGCCAATGCTTTTGGGGATGACTTGGGGTTTAATGCCCTGTGGTTTCCTGTATGCTGCCCAAATTAAAGCCGCTGAAACTGGCAATTTATGGATGAGTACAGCTACTATGCTGGCTTTTGGCTTGGGAACCTTACCCACGATGCTAGGTGTAGGCGTTTCCTCATCTTTGGTAAGTAAAGACAGGCGCAGTCAGTTGTTTCGATTAGGCGGTTGGGTAACACTCACCATTGGCGTTATCACCTTGCTGCGGACTGGTGACACAATGGTAGATTACACCGGACACGCTGCCTTAATCTGCTTAATTTTGGCGTTAATTGCGCGTCCGATTAGTGGCTTGTGGGCTTCACCACTGCGTTACCGCCGCGGCTTGGGAGTGGGATCTTTTGTGCTTTCTGTGGTTCACACCGTCCACATGATAGAACACTCATTGCAATGGAATTTTGCCGCCTTTTCTTTTCTGCCGCCAGAATTTCAGTGGGGGATGGCTGCGGGTGCTGTAGCATTGTTATTAATGACCCCCGCCGCTTTTACAAGTTGGGAATCTTTACAAAAATCTTTGGGCAAGCGTTGGCGACAGATTCATCTATTGGGTGTGCCAGCCTTGCTCTTGAGTGCCATTCATGCTGTGTTGATTGGTTCCCATTACCTGGGTTCCTTGCAATCAACTTGGGGAAATAAATTAGCGGCAGTACTGATGGTAATTGTTACTCTCAGTGTCTTGCTAGTGCGTTCGCGCTTTTTCTGGTCAAAGTTAGCCGTAGAAAAGTTTTATGTTCCCCCAACCAAATCGCGGTAAATCATCCTTATTTTCTGGCTCCGTTTCAACGAGTCAAAAACAGAGGCATTACCCGCTCAAAGGCATTTTCTGGAAAAATCAAGGAACAATAAAGTATTTATTATTCCTGAGTTGCTTAGTTATATCAATAACTAATTTTTACCCTGCTTTTGCTCATAAGGTGGAAGTCGCTGGAGATGTAGGCGGTACTCTCCACATTGAACCAAATGATAATCCCCGTGCTGGAGAACCAAGCCAAGCCTGGTTTGCACTTACCCGCAGAGGTGGAAAGGTGATTCCTCTGTCACAGTGTAATTGTCAGTTAGCTGTTTATGCCGAACCTTATGCAGCCGGAGAGCCACCGTTATTAGAACCACAGTTAAAACCTGTGTCAGCCGAACGTTATAAAGGCATTCCAGGTGCAGAAGTTGTCTTTCCCAAACCAGGCCTTTATGAGTTGCAACTAAATGGAAAACCTGTCTCTGGGGCAAGATTCAAACCCTTTGAATTCAAATTTGAAGTGACAGTGGCAGGAGGCGGCTCTACACAGAATACACGAAATCTGCGAGATGTCAATGGCGATTTAGTAGAGGGTCAATCTCAACAATTACCATTTTGGGCGATCGCACTGCCAATTCTCGGATTTATTGGCATCTTAGTTGTCGCCATGCAAAGTATGAGGAGGGGTGGGGAGTAGGGAGTGCTGAGTGCTGAGTGCTGAGTGCTGAGTGTTGAGTGGGGAATAGGGAGTGCTGAGTAGGAAATCTTAATTATTTACTCAGCACTGGGAACTGTTTTGTCCCATGCCTTTATTTATGTCGCTTCTGATGCCACTGCCACGCGTCAGCGACGATATCTTTGATGGATGGATACTGAGGTTGCCAGCCTAAGATTGTTCTGGCTTTATCGCTGGTGCCAATGAGAATTGGGGGATCGCCAGGACGGCGATCGCGTTCTTCTACTGGTATGCTAATTCCAGTCACCTCTTCGACTGCGGCAATGACTTCTCTGACGGAGAAGCCGCTGCCATTACTCAAATTAAAAACTTCGCTATCGCCACCTTTTAATAAATATTCCAATCCCAAAATATGGGCATCTGCTAAGTCGTTAACGTGAATATAATCGCGAATACACGTACCATCGGGCGTAGGGTAATCAGTGCCGAAAATTGAAATTGATTCTCGTTTTCCTAAAGCTGTCATTAGCACCAAGGGAATTAAATGGGTTTCTGGGTTGTGATCCTCGCCCAGTAAGCCATCGGGATTAGCACCAGCAGCATTGAAGTAGCGAAAACGCACTGATTGCAAACCGTAAGCGACATCAAAATCAGAGAGAATCCTTTCTACCATCAGCTTTGTAGCGCCATAGGGATTAATCGGATTTTGGGGATGGGTTTCTGGAATGGGCACGAATTCTGGTACCCCGTAGGTGGCACAGGTAGAAGAAAAGACAAATTTCTTTACAGATGCTGTCAGCATCGCTTCTAACAGGGTCAAAGTACCAAGGACGTTGTTGCGGTAATATTTGGCCGGATCGCTCACTGATTCTCCTACGTAAGCATAAGCAGAAAAATGCATCACTGCGGCAATATCGTGGGTTTTAAATACATGATCGAGCAAGGCGCGATCGCTTGTGTCCCCAATTATCAGTTCTACCTGTAAAACTTTTTCTACTAGATCGCGATGTCCATAGACCAGATTATCAAGTATGACAACGCCATAACCCGCTTTCTTCAAAGCAAGCACTGTATGGGAACCAATATATCCCGCTCCCCCTGTTACCAGAATAGTAGGCTTTCCAGGCGACATAGTTTTTCCTTTTGAGTAGATTACTTAATTAATTTAGTTTACCGGTACCAGATTACTCTTCTGGAAAATTATAAATAATAGACGCAGTGTCAAAAAATTGCACTAAAATCACTACGACGGTAGTCTTTGGGTGTGAGGTTTGAGAAATTTTAAGTCAAACAGTGCGATTACAATTTGACAATAAAATAAATCCATTTCCCGAAACCTCTAGGTTGAGCCTTACGGGTGACGCTTCTAACGTCCCTATCAGTAAGAAGTCGCCAGTTGTTTCATGCATGGTTTCCCTGCATGGCAGTCTTTTCTGGGGGCAACCCCGATCGAAACGGACTGCCTCTCCTGACGGAGACGCTACGCGAACACCACCACACTGGCTCACTGCACCAGAAAATTTGAGAGTTAGTCTATGTTTCTATTGTTAAGCCGGGTACTGCTGTGGCTGCTGATTGGCACTATCGTTTATTCTCTGTTCCAGCGATTTTATCCCTCTGGAAGTTTTGTCGGGCGATTAATCTTAGTCGTTATCTTGGTAATCGTAGCCCTATCATTTCTTAACCCCAATGAACCTGCTGTGGCGTCGTTGTGGAGGATGCTATCTTTTCCCCTCAAGCCTCTAGGAGCCTCTGTTTTACTGATGATTCTTGCCGCTCAGAAAATCAAAGGAGGTGGAATAGAGAAACCAGGAGGATACTTGATCGGTTGGGCACTGACGATTTTGCTGTTGGCAAGTACACCAGCAGTCGCCTATTTCCTTTATAGAGCGCCTCTAGCAATGACGGGTGAAACATCTGTCGCAAGTGCTACAGCATCTGGGACACTGGTGGCATTAGGGCAACCCACCACAGCGAACATCTCAGATGTAAACGGGGATAGCATTCTTTCTTATAATTTGAGAGTGCCTCCCTATTTATTACAAGGAAATCCTCAAGATATTCGCACACGCGGTTTACGACTTGAAGACTTTGTACCGGATGCACAAACGTTGCAATTGACAACAAGAACTTGGGAAAGTTATCTCCTTGAAGTTTACAGGTTCTTGCGTGTTCAGCGGTAATCAGGCAAGAGAACAATACTTGGTTCGTAGTGAGCGCTTGAGCGCTTAATTCAAGGCCTAAAGTCCTGACTACGAACTTATTTCTTCATTAAAGTTTCTGTGGTGGACTATTAGTACCGAATGGCAATAACTATCCAGTTAAAAGAGGTAACAAAAGCTGAATTTATAACAAGCGATATTCCCTCTGCATAGCTGCCTTCTTGGACTAGCAGTTAATCTAGATGATAAAGTTGCACAATTGCTTTAATGGCAAAATCTCGACGAATCGCTAAACTCAGTGCTTACCTACGACCCCATTGGCGGGAAGCCTCCTTGGGTATTCTCGCTTTGTTGTCTGTCAATGCACTGGGTGTTTATATCCCTTGGTTGATTCGTGCTGGTGTTGACAAACTCTCAACAACCTTCAGCTGGAACCAAATACTACATTACGTAGTAGTTATTGTCTTGCTTAGTTCGGCGATGTGGCTAATGCGGATGGCATCACGCATTTGGCTATTTGGGGTGGGGCGTCAGGTGGAATTTGACCTGAAACAACGGATTTTTGAACACTTACTGAAACTGGAGCCTGGTTATTTTGCCAGTAATACTGCTGGTGATTTGATTAGTCGCGCTACTAGTGATGTAGACAACATCAAGCGGTTATTAGGTTTTGCGGTCTTGAGTTTGGCAAATACGATGTTTGCCTACGCCCTGACACTGCCAGTAATGCTGGCAATTAGTGTGGATCTCACCCTAGCCGCCCTGGCAGTATACCCTTTTATGCTTTTATTGGTGAGTCTGTTTAGCGATCGCTTACGCAAACAACAAGCAGCAGTCCAAGAGCAACTCTCTGACATCAGCGAACTCATCCAGGAAGATATCAGTGGCATTGCCTTAATTAAAATCTATGCTCAAGAAGCAAACGAGCGTCGAGCCTTTGCCAAGAAAAATCAGCAGCTATTGACTGCTAACCTAGAATTGGCAAAAATTCGCAATACACTGTTTCCGCTAATTGGTGGGCTAGCTAATATCAGTTCACTGGTAATCATCTGGCTGGGAGCGGCACGGATGTCTGCTGGGACACTTCAGGTTGGCGATTTTTTAGCACTGTTAATTTATGTAGAGCGCCTAGTTTTCCCCACTGCCCTTTTAGGATTCACAATTACCGCCTACCAACGCGGTGAAGTTAGTATCGATAGGCTTGAAGCTATTCTCTCTGTCACACCAAAAATTAAAGATGAAGCTGATGCCATACATCTGCCAGTGGCTGAACTCAAAGGCGAACTGACAGCTAAAAATCTCACCTACAATTACCC
>NZ_JADEXF010000165.1 GCF_015207245.1 Nostoc cf. edaphicum LEGE 07299 | reverse complement strand
ACCCCACACCCCGCCCCAACGGGGCTTGGTCATCAGCAACCGCGCAAATGATGTTTATATGCGAGCGATCCGCTCATCAAAACGCAGAATCGATTACAAAAGGAGAAATCAATGCAACTCAATTCTTACCTAATGTTCAACGGCAACTGTGAGGCAGCGTTCAAGTTCTATGAACAATGTCTGGGTGGCAAGATGACTATGATGATGACACACAAAGAAGCACCTTCTGCCGAAAATGTCTCACCGGAATGGCAGGACAAAATCATGCACGCTTGCCTTGAACTAGATGATCGCCTCCTGATGGGATCTGACTGCCCACCAGGATACTTTGAAACCCCGCAAGGTTTCTACGTACAAATTAGCGTTCCTGAAATCGCTGAGGCAGAACGGCTTTTTCACGCTCTTGCAGAAAACGGCAAGGTGAAGATGGCGATCGCGCAAACGTTCTGGTCATCGCGGTGAAGGCATGTTGACCGATCAGTTTGGGACACCGTGGATGATCAACTGCGAACAAATGCACATCACTGAGGTTGATTCATGAAACTCTATGAATTTGCTCCCACACGATCAATTCGGGTTCGTTGGGTTCTCCAGGAACTTGGGGTGGAATTTGAAGCAATCTCCATCAACATGCGGGCAGGTGAACACCGTACACCCGATTTTCTCACCATCAATCCCACTGGCAAGCTCCCTGTACTCATCGATGGCGAAGATATCATCACTGAATCCGTAGCCATTGCTTTGTACCTCGGTGAGAAGTACCCAGAATCTAACCTGGTACCTACAGACTTGCTTCTGCGAGCACAGCTTTATCGTTGGCTCCTCTTTACTGCCACCGAATTGGAACAGCCGCTATGGCGTATCGCTCGCCACACGTTTATATACCCAGAAGAGTTGAGATTGCCTGCTGAAATAACTCTGGCTCGGCAAGACTTCACCAGTATGGCTGTCGTTTTAGAGAACCATCTGTTGGATCGGCAGTTTTTAGTGGGTGAACACGTCACAGTGGCTGATTTTGTGCTTGCTTACACACTGGATTGGGCGAACGAAGTTCAGCTACTCGCCACTTTCCCCACGCTGGTGGACTACATGGAACGAATGTACAAACGACCAAAGGCATCTGGGCGAATCGCAGCTGCACTTGCAAGTCTCAATCAGACCTCACAATGATTCGTGATCTGATCAGCCGTTTGGGTATCAGCCAGAGTGAAGTCTGGTAGATATTGTTTTACAGAGACATCCAGGACATCCAGGTTAATTTTTCCAGCTTCTACCAATTGCAGCGCTGCGATCGCTGTAAAAGATTTACTCAGTGAAGCGAGCGGAAATTGAGTTTGTGGGGTGATAGGTTGCTGAGCGTCCGCTTTGCCATAGCCTTTGGAATGGATTGACATCGCGACACTCCTTGAATTACGTTGCTCCTTCTTCCAAAAAGCTCAATTAACCGAACTGGTCAAAGGAAATAAATGCTCCCATGATTCTCTGGTAAGCTGCCACTTAATCTGGCTCCACCCTTGCATATGCATCCAGCCGGAACCAGGTTGTGTACCGATCGCCTGGAATCCGTAACGTTCTGCTAGCCGGGATACTCTCAGGTTAGCACTCACAGAAAGACCAATAATTTGCTTTAGTTCCAAATCGCGGAACCCAAAATCAATCAGAGCTTTCCCAACTTCGATTGCATAGGCATAACGCCCCCAGTGCTGGGGTGCTAGCTCAATTCCAAGTTCTGCCTGCCCGGCAGCATAGCCATCCTGCCGCAATCCACCACAGCCAATTAACTCCAGATTGCGGCGATCGACGATCGCCAACTGGTAATTGCATCGAGGAACTTCGGTTGCCCATTGTATGAACCGTTGAAACAGTTGATAAGTAAAGTCCGGTGTCACTTCTTCCGGTGAACAGAACTCGGCATAACGAGGATCAGCGTGATAAGCAAGGAATGCAGGCTCATCCTCCTGAACAAAGTCACGGAGAAGAAATCGTTTGGTGGTAATGTCCATAGCCATGTTTTAGGAAAGCGATCGACTCTGGGTTCCTTCACCAGGCGTGATAAATAACACTGAACTGGGAGTACGAACCTTTGCTGTATGCCAGACTCCGCGTGGCACCAAAATGTGCTGACCAGGGGTGTTGAGAGATACAATTGCTTCACCTCTATCTTGCTCCAGCACGAAATCAATCTGTCCAGATAAAAGGCAGACAAATTCCTCTCCAGCAGGGTGTCTTTCCCAACTATCCCAGTCTTGCTCGAATGTGTAGTGGGAAATCAACCGTTTTCCCTTAAAGTCTCCAAATTGCTGTTCTAGCTTTTCGTAGAAGCGATCGCTAACAGCGATCGGAATTGCATTGTTAGCATCATCCAGGACAACAAAAGTTGAGTTGATATTTTGGGGAGTGACTTCACTCATGATTCGATGACTCCTGCTGTAAGAATGAATAACGATTAACCTCGGAAACCAACTAACGCCTTTCGTCCGTCTGCTACGAAGTTGGGCTGCTGGCATACCTATACCCAATCTTCAACCGTTAAAGCCCAGCGTTCATGGTCACGCCATTCTCCATTGATTTTGAGGTATCGTCGAGAGAAGCCCTCCTTCGTGAAACCGAGTCGCTCTACCAAATGAATGGATGCCCTGTTTTGGGGCTGAATACGATGCAAACCGAGTGTACAAAAAGCGTAATCAATCGCTAAACGCACACCCTCTGACATCAACCCCTGACCTGAAAAATTTACGTCAACGTAATAACCGAGATAAGCATTTTGAAACGCTCGGTAGAAGATTTGACTGAAATTTGCGACTCCAATAATTTCAGCGCTATCTGCGTGACAAATTAGTAAGCCTTCAAAGTCCTCATTTTGGCAACGATTGATATAGTTTTTGCACTCCTGCTCGTTGAGTGGAGGAAAAGCCCAGAGGAAATGGAACTCTTTGCTTCGGGAAGGATGTATTGTAATGTTTTCTCTTTCGTTTACCCATTGAGCCATTGCAATGTCTATCGCCTTGCCGCCTAAACGTCTACACACTCAACTTTAATGCTACCGTTGATTATTTGGTAGGCTTCTTTACCAAAGAGCAACTCCTGTTTGTGACAGTACGTACATCACAAGAGCAACGTATTGTTTTTTACCTATATTTGCCAGGAGTATCACCCACAAAAATCATCCACCCGGATATCCCGCCAAATGTCAGAAATCTGCCAGCCAGAGTTGCCAACAGACTGTACTGGAGGATTGTCAAAGAATGGAATATAGTCAGGAACTCTAGCCACTGGAATTGCTGCTGGTTGCTCATCAACCACAGGGGCTGAAGAATTGACGGTATCAGCTTGAAGATTTTGGTCTTCAGCGTGTTGGATTTCCATCATTTTCTTCAGAGTCAGCTTGTCGGATTTTTTGATGATCTTCATAATCTATCTTGTTAATGTTTTCATTCACTGCTCCCCAAAGGCATTGGCTGAAAATCTTGATAACAGCAAAGTTGGGAGAAATTGGGTGTTAATAATTGCACGGAGTATACAAGATATAGCAAATCTATGGAAAATACGAGTCCCTTGCTGAGGAATTTATCTTTTTCGATACAAAGTCCGGTACTTTAGGTGTGTATGCTATGGCAGCAATGCCTTTCGGATGACAAAATTCAAAGTGCCATTGTACTTATTCAGGACAATATGCCAGCAATAAACCTTGAAGCCGGACAAATCGTTCGAGTACGCTCCCGACAGTATCTTGTAGAAGATGTAGTTCTTGGGCCGTCTGCTGAGGAAGACACTTTAGTTCGCCTTTCGTGTCTAGATGACGATGCACTAGGAGACCCCCTGGAAGTTTTGTGGGAGAGAGAAGTCGATGCTCAGTACATAGGTGCAACGAATTGGGATTTAGTTGCCAGCCGAGGATTTGACGATGCACGGCTGTTTTCTGCCTACCTGCACACACTGCGTTGGAACTGCGTCACTTCCATAGACCCAAAATTATTTCAGGCACCTTACAGGGCCGGGATTGAGGTGAAAGCTTATCAGCTAGAGCCACTACGTAAAGCCCTACTGATGCCTAGAGTAGCTCTGTTTATTGCCGATGATGTTGGTTTGGGCAAAACCATTGAAGCTGGGCTGATCCTCCGCGAAATGTTGATGCGCCTAAAAGATACATCCAAATCTACTCAGAAGTCAGCGATGCTTGTTGTCACCTCTTTGCAAAAACGCCTACTCTCCTCTATCGAAGCATTTGCCAGAACTTTAAAGGTGCATCGTACTGCAATTGAAAAGCAAGCTACTTCTACTCCTAACACAGCTAAATTGTCACGTAATTTACCCCTACTTTGGGAACCCCCAGGGGTTGATGATGACCGCGCTGAACTTGATGAAATGGAAGTAGAGGCGGAAGAAAATGCTCAGATGATGGCAGCGACTAGTCAAGCTACGACCTCTGCGCTTACAGCCCGCGAACTAGAACTACTAAAAGAAATGTCGGAGACTGCAAATGCGGCACGTTATCAACCAGACCCCCGCATCAAAGAACTAGAAAATTGGATTCGCAGCAATCTCTGTCCCAATTTGGGCAAGGCAGGGGCTACTTGGAATGACCGCCGAGTAATTATATTTACTGAATATACAGATACAAAACGCTACCTCCAACAGCAATTAGAAGCGTTGATTGCAGGCTCAGACCGTGAACATCAACGCATCGATGTATTTCACGGTGGTATGGGCGAAGAACGTCGAGAAGCAATCAAATTCGCTTTTAATACCGACCCATCTCGCCATCCTCTGCGTATCCTCATTGCTACCGATGCAGCGCGGGAGGGGGTAAACCTACAAAATAACTGCGCTGACCTGTTTCACTTTGACGTACCGTGGAACCCTAGCCGCATGGAACAGCGCAACGGGCGGATTGACAGAAAACTGCAACGATCGCCTGTTGTTCGCTGTTACTATTTTGCACTGCCACAGCGAGCCGAAGACCGGGTACTAGATATCTTAATTAAAAAGACAGCAACCATACAAAAAGAACTGGGTAGCCTTTCCCCAGTGGTAGAGAAGAATTTATCAAGATTGCTGGAAGGGGGTATTCGCCATGAAGAAGCAAATTCAATTGCTGAGGTGATTAAAAAAGTAGACCAGTCTGAGACTCAAGCCAACGCTTTCTCCCAAGTAGTTGATGAAGAATTGGAGGAAATTAGACTTCAAAAAGAGCAATTGGTTAACCAAGTGGCACAACTTCAAGAAATGCTCAAAAGTTCGCAGGACTGGTTAGGACTGGATGACCGCCATTTTCGGGATGCTATTTCCGCTTCTTTGGAAATTTTGGGAGTAAATTCGCTCGCACCTGTGGATGCTAATGAGGCGGCTAATGACCCTACTACTACGCGTTGGATAGTACCATCTCTCGACCAACGCTTGGGAGCAGATCCCACCTGGGTTAATACTCTTGATACCTTAAGAATACCGCGAAAACACGGTCAAAAACCTTGGGAATGGCGACGGGAGGCTCCCATTCGTCCGGTAATTTTCCGCGATCCTGGTACGTTGGATGGTGATGTAGTTCACTTGCATTTGGAACACCGGGTAGTGCAGCGGTTATTGGGACGCTTTTTATCGCAAGGTTTTACACACCATGAATTAACTCGTGCTTGCGTCTGTCTCACGGATGAACCTTTACCTAAAGTGTTAATTTTAGGACGCTTATCTTTATATGGCGATCGCGCTACTAGATTACATGATGAAGTAATTGCTGTGGCTGCGGAATGGTCAGACCCAGTAACTAGAGGGCGTAAAAAGTTACAAGCTTTACCAGAAGGACAAAAAGATGATGTTTTAGCTTTACTGGAAAATTCTTTAGCTTCTCCCAGGTTGCGAGAGGTTCCTGCATCAGTTAGACAACGCTTATGTCAAGCTACATCTGAGGATGTGGGAGAGTTGACACCACATTTGCATAAACGTGCAGAGGTGCTAGCTGAACGCGCCAAGAAAAAGCTGACAGCACGGGGACAAAAGGAAGCTGAGGAAATGAAGAAGATTTTGGAGGAACAACGCGATCGCATTTTCAAAACTAAACAAGAAACCGAACAACCCCTACAGCTTTCGTTATTCGCTGAAGAAGAGTTGCGTCAGTTAGAAGCAGACCGTCGCCATTGGGATAAGCGGCTAAATATGCTAGCTGAAGAGTTGGTGCGCGAACCAGCCCGAATTGAAGCAATTTATGAAGTGAAGGCGGTACGGGTTGAACCTGTAGGTATAGTTTATTTGTATCCAGTTAGCGGTTAGTTGTTAATTTGCAGTAATTGATTCTTAAATCTATGACTTATGCTGAAATTTTTTCAACAGAAACTTGATGCATAATTTGCTCTTTTAATGAATCTGCTGCAACTGCTGCAATAGTTTCCCAATCTTCTTGTTTCAACAACACCGCAAGCAATTCGCGTAGTATCTCTCGATTAGAGATAAACTCTTCGCCATAAAGTTCATCTGTTCCCAAAACAACGAGTATGTGTTCTCTGACTTGTAATGTAGGTAATCTTAATCTTTGAAGTAATTTCTCTCTTGCAGTTTTTACCGCAATTTTTGTAGCTGTTCCTAAATTCCAGTTATTCAGCAGCAACCGCACTTCTCTATTAAGAGAAATACGTAATGTTGTTAAACGTCCTAAAAGTTCAAAGTTAAGCATGAGGTCGCCAAATCCAGAACCCCAATCCAAGCCAGCACCAATGTTCCCACCTACTTTATCTTCTGCTTCAACAGCTTTTCTCAACCATTTTTCATCAAACAATAAATCCATCGGATTTACTGCATTTTCTTGATTAAAAGTGCTTTGAATATAATTAGGTTCTTCCTGATTCATTAACTTCACCTCGCTACCTTATTCAGAAGAACGGCGAACTCCATACTCAAAATAAACCAAGTCTTCGTAATCTTCATCCTCTCCCAAATCAATCATCCCTTGATTATCATAAAATTCTTCTGCTCCTGGTAGCGAATGTAACCCTACTCTACCCTCGTAACCTAGTTCGATACTGCGGTTTCTGGCAAATGCTAAGAGTGCAGTACCAACGCCTTTTAATTTGGGCGGACGTTGAATAAATTCCCGGTTCCAAGGCGCAGAAGCAATTCCATCAA
>NZ_JADEXF010000164.1 GCF_015207245.1 Nostoc cf. edaphicum LEGE 07299 | reverse complement strand
TTGACCCACAATTAAAACATCATCTGGTGTACAATTGTCTGCATACAAATCATATACGCGCTGCATAATACGTCGAGGATCATTCTTTACAGTTAGTAAAGAATTACGCGCCTCTTCAATACCTAAAGAACGAGCTACGCAGAGATATCGCCATACTGTTTCTTCTACATCTTGAGCATTCACAGTCAAATCTATTTCAAATTGTTCAGCGCCCTCAGCAAATCTTTCTGCATAATAATACGATAATCCACGTTGCCAGAGGTAGGGTTTGATACGGACATCCAATTGCTCTGCTACATCAAAATCTTGAATAGATTCATCAATTTTGGCCAGTTGAAAGTTAACCATGCCTCGACGAATGTAAGCATTGGGATTTTTCGGCTGATTGCGAATGGTTTCGTTCCAGCGCTGGAGTTGATTTTCCAGAGAATTTGAAAAAAACATGAGTTTGTCTAGCTAATATGCAATTTTAGACGAACAAAATCAGCACTGTGGTCAAGCTGCTTTCTTCTCTAACTGGAAAATTATGGCATGATGCTTATTGTTTCAAGGTAAGTCCTACAATAAATCTCAAATATCAAACTCAGATCCATCCACGAGGTAGAAGAAACTACTTACAAAATTCAGTATTGTAAAATTGCTGTTTTAAAATTCAGGAAAAAACGCTCGTGGTTCCCATTAGAGATAATAATCCGACAAAAATCACGCCTTATGTAACTTATGGACTGATTGCTGCCAATGTCCTCGCTTTTCTTTATGAGGCAAATCTTCCCCCCCAAGCATTAAATGGATTTTTACACCTTGCGGCTGTAGTTCCACGAGAACTCACCTTAAGCTTTGCTGGTATCTCTGTACATCAACCAGTACCAGAGTGGGCAACTTTGATTACTTCACAATTTTTGCACGGCGGTTTCTTGCACTTAGCCGGGAATATGTTGTTTCTCTGGATTTTTGGTAACAATGTTGAAGATAAGTTAGGCCATGCTAAATATTTACTGTTTTATTTATCTTGCGGTGTTTTGGCATCTTTAACACAGTGGTTCTTCGCTCAAGATTCTAGCATTCCTTCTTTGGGTGCAAGCGGTGCGATCGCAGGTGTTATGGGTGCATACATTCTCCGCTTTCCCAACGCCGAAGTTCTTGGTGTAGTACCTTTAGGGTTTTTCTTCCCAACTTTTCGTGTCCCCGCATATTTCTTTTTAGGATTCTGGTTTCTCGAACAAGCCTTTTACGGGCTTACTAGTCTCGAAGCACGTACCAACATCGGTATGGAAAGTGGCGGTATTGCCTATTGGGCCCATGCCGGCGGGTTTATTTTTGGGGCAATTCTCGGCCCACTGTTGGGTTTATTTAGCGATAAATCCCAGGAAGAAGCTTGGTACAAGTAATTTTTCATAGTATCTTTGTTACCCTCAATTATACTGGTTAATTTAATAGGTGAAATTGTTTGACCTTCGCAACTGCTAGCCTGACAAGCTATATTGCAGTTAGTCAATAATTTAGGAAAAACACCTGTGTTTCCCCTCTACGATGAAAATCCGACGCGAATCACCCCGTATTTCACCTATGGGTTAATTGGCATGAATGTTTTAGTTTTTATTCACGAGGTGAGCCTGCCACATGCACAATTGAGTCAGTTTTTCAGTGAATATGCAGTAGTGCCTCAAGAGTTAACCACCAATTTGAATGGAGAGTGGATAACGTTATTTACGTCGCAATTTTTACACGGTGGTTGGTGGCACTTAATCTCAAATATGGTGTTTCTCTGGGTTTTTGGCAATAATATTGAAGATCGATTGGGTCATGCCAAATATCTGATTTTTTATTTGGCGTGTGGTGCTTTAGCTGCCTTGTGTCAATGGTTTATTGGGATGAATTCTGAGATTCCTTCCTTGGGGGCAAGTGGTGCAATTTCTGGGATTTTGGGTGCGTACATTATCCGCTTTCCCCACGCTCAAGTCATGACTTTAATATTTTTGGGGTTTTTCATTACCACAATCAGAGTTCCAGCACTAGTCATAATTGGAATTTTTGTTGTGCAAAATGTGATATCCGGTCTTGCTACCCTCCAAACAGCCGCTAATATGACTGTGCAAACTGGTGGAGTTGCATATTGGGCACACATCGGTGGTTTTGTATTTGGGGTAATTCTCGCTCCCTTGTTTGGCTTGTTTCGGCGCGATTAAATACAGCATTTCCTGAAACTCGTAGCAAAAAATTGCTACCTTTCAATTCTCTGCGCTAACCTTCTCTTCTTTCAGAGGTGCTAAAGCGAACACTAATACTAATGCGATACTCTGTGTTAAAACTACTACATTTGAAACTATTAGTTTTTGTTGGCCCTGGCTGAAACTTCTTCTGACTGTTCTACCTCAGATGTAAATGCTGATGATTTTGGAACTTCTTCAGGTACAGAGACGATGATATCAGCACCATTAATAATTGCTCCCAATAACCCTAGTTCGGATTCAACCAATTGATCGATAGCTTCACCTAGCATATTCTCTTGCGTATAGTTTGGTCGCGCCACTAGTACGATCCCATCACTGTAGGGTTGAATTAACAAAGGATCATTGGATATGCTGAGGGGACTAGTATCTAAAATGACTAAATCAAAACGTTCGCGGACATCTTCTATCAGCCGCCGCATTTCGCTAGATTCAAGAATAGCAGCGGATTGCCGCACTGGGCCAGGGCTGGGAAGAATGTATAAATTCTCAACATCAGGAACTAAACGAATACATTCACTCAAATTAGCGTAATAACGTAGGGGTTCAATAGTGGCTTCAGGGTCAGGGATTACTTTTAAAGATGTACAACGGGAAGGCGATCGCAAATCTGTTTCGATAATTAAGGTTCTTTTACCAGCACGGGCGGAAGCAACACCCAAATTATAAGCACTTGCCGTTTTACCCTCTAGGCTACTGGTGCTAGTAATCAATACTACCTTTAAGTTTTTACCACCAATCCGGCGCATATTACTACGGAATTTCTCATAAAATTCTAAATAAGGAGAATCTTGGGAAAATACTACCGGTACAGCATCTGGCTCCAAATCATCAACTGGCATTAAAGGCAATTCTCCCAACAGTGCCACTTCTCGTTGCTTGAGGCTTTCGCGGATATCCTCCCTGGTTTTGAAAGTCCCTTCCAGCGCTCCCAACAAAAATATCACCCCGCCACCAATCAATACACCTAAGAAACTACCCACAGCAAGGGTAATAGGCACACTCTTCGGAGGTTTGGGATCAACAGTGACTGCGGGGCGTCTGGCAACACTGAGGCTGCTAGTAGTTTCTGCCTCTGCGGTTTTCGCATCGGTTAGCTTCACCTGCATTTGGTCATAGATAGCTTTTTTGAGTCCAACTTCCTGTTCTAAACGCGATCGCTCTAATTGCTTATTGGGTATCAGAGCATACTCTCGCCGGAGTCGCGCTTCTAGTTGGATTTCTTGAGCTAGTTGTTGTTGCAGTGTTTCCCTTTGGGTTTGTAAAGACACCATTTGGTTTGCCAATTGCTGGCGTGTTGGATCTAAGCTGCTTTGAGTGCGAATACCTGCAACGCTACCCTGAAGTGGAGCCGCCGTTCCACCACCACCTAAAACTTCAGCAGCACGTTGTTGTAGTAATTCCTCAGCAGCTTGTTTCTGACGCAGTAACTGCACCATCGTTGGATGTTCTGGCCGCAAATCTTTTCTGAGTACAGCTATTTGCGATTCACTTTGATAAATTTGCGCTCGTAAGTTACCAATAATTGGATCGGCACTCAAAGCAGAAGAAACATAAGCTTGTCCGACTGTTAAGCCTAACTTATTTTGTAAACTGCGAGCTTGACCATCAACCCCAGAAATAGTTAATTGAATTTGCCGTTGGAGATTTTGGCTGGCAGTAATGGCGCTTAACAAGCTGCCATTCTCTGCTGCTAAGATTGCTGTTCGCTCGACGCGATCGTACTGTTCCAACTTCTTTTCAGCAATTTGCAATTCGCGTTTAGCTTGTGGTGTGCGATCGTTAATCTTTTGAATAATTGCTTGTAATCGCCCAGTATTGATGTCACTACTCAACTTGATCATTGCTTGCATCAATTCCGTCAATACCTGTATGCCTCGTTTGGCGTCACTATCTACATATTTAAGTTCAAAGGTAGAAGATTCTAATTCTCCACTCTTAGCATTTTTTTTAGGTAGAGCAAGAGCAAGACTTGCACCGAGTTGTTTCGGTTTGATACCGACTTTCTCCGCCACACCTGCAATTATTTGGTTTGATAATAAAACTTCCTCATTTAGTTCCTTCCCTTGCTGTTGGATTTCATTACCAGTTGCAGAGAAAGAAACTGGCGGGCCACTATAAGTAAGTGCCCCAGATGCTATATAGCTAGTAGGTGGCTCTGGTTGCATAGCTACTACAGTTGACCCGGCGACAACTAAACCAAAACTAGCTAGTCCAATCCACTTATATTTATCAAAAGCAATAAGATAGCGTTTAACAATTGGTGGGGTCATGGTCGCTTCGCTCCAATTCAAAATTTAAATATTCAAAATTCAAAATTTAGGAAGCACCAAACTAAAGATAGTGGCTTTGATACAAGGATGCTATCAACTTCCTACTGTATATGTCGGTTGATATCTTTAAGATTTTTTCATTAATAAATTCAAAGATAAGTTAGAGATGTGGCCTTTTACACTCAAAACTATTTTCAGCTTGCATTCTTCTTTTAATTTTACTAATCCGATCCACCACCGATGTTGTCAAAAAACCGGAGAAAGGATTGAACATTGAAGAAAGGTTGGGTAATGGTAGTCAAGAAATTAGTAATTCTACCAATGAGGTTCCGACCAACAACAATAACATCATTATCTTGAAGTGCTACATTTTGCGACGCATCACCGCCTAGAGCTTTTTTAGCATCAAGTTTTTGTGTAACAGCTTTCCCTCGTTCCGAATCAAAGCGAACCAGAGCGATATCTCTCAGATTAGCAGTGTCTAGATTTACACCTCCCAAAGCATCAACAAATGTACTGCCATTAGGCAGTGCTTGAATGGAAAGGCCACCCGCAGCGTAGTTTAAAACTCGGACTCTAATCTGTGGTGTGGCCAAGGATGAACGTGCTACCAAATTGCGGTCATAACCATCTTCATTACCTACTTCACGACGAGGCACGAGTATCGCATCTCCATCTTGTAAGCGTAAATTTGGGATTGAACCGCCATTTTGCAGTGCTGCGTATAAGTCAATCGTTTGTGAAATCACAGAACCATCGATTAACTTCCGGCGTATTTGCACCTGTCGCAGGTCTGCATTCAACGTTGAACCACCAGATGTTAGCAAAGCATCAGCAACGCGGGGTGTTGGTGAATTAATTGGATAAATTCCTGGTCGAAATATTTCCCCGCTAATGGTAACTTGAACTGGTCGCGTTCCTGCCAAAGATACTACCACAATTGGATCTGGGAAAAAGCGACTCAAGCCCAAACGAATTTTTTCTTGAGCTTCTTCCAAGGTTAAACCTTTTAATGATACCGTTCCCACTTGTGGCACAATAATGTTGCCTTCTGGACTAATTACAGCTTGAAAACTAAGGTCTTGACGCTGCGTTACTAAGGCTAAAACTATTATTGGATCGACTACATAACGATTTAAACCCAAGCGAATTTTTTCTTGAGCTTCTTCCAAAGTTAAACCTTGTAAAGAAACTGTTCCCAATAACGGCACTGCAATATTACCTTCTGGGTTGATTAAAGCTTGAAAGCTCAAATCTGGAAAGCGCTGAACCGAAACGCTAATTCCATCTCCTATGCCTAAACGGTATGGCCCAGGAGGACGCTGAAGCACAACACCAATTGCATCTCCTGGCCCCAAAAGGTAGCGGCTGAGTTGCGGGGAAATTTCTTCATTTGCGAGAGGTGCAACTTCATTAACTGGCACAGGTGAGGGGAATTTCCCTGGTGATTGTCCTTGAGATGGAAAAGGCTGGGCAACAACAAGTTGGATAGGTGTTGTTAAGAAAACTCCTACTTGAAGACTAACAAAAGACAGGGCGCTGAATCCACGCATATAATAACTGGCATCTATGAACATCGGTGTAGAAAATATTGATATAGAAATTAGTCGCGCCGAGTGGTTATTTTACTCTAAAAATGCCTTCAATGTCTCTTTTATCTAGAAGTATTTACCAAGAGAAAGAGACTAATTTTGCTAAATTTAATTTCTAACTTCATGTTATTAACATCATTTTAGGTGAGTTTCAGCCTGAACACAATTTATAGAGATACTCTTGATAAATCTCCGCACAAGGGCACCCATAACAGACTCTATAAAGGGCCTGCCATTAATGCAGCTTGCACTGTTTCCCCAATAGACTGGGCTAAAGACCAAGATGTTTCTACCTCCCCCAAAGGTTCCATTGGAATCAGAATGCTCACGCCAACCCAAGGAGTGCGTTGCTTGCGCCACTGTGCCACTTGATCTGCCAAGAACCAGTGAAAAGGTGATGGATTTCCGCCGTCTGGCATAGCATACCATTGCAAAACAGCGAAGGTTTGCTGTGGTGTGGAGGCGCGAAAAAACCTAGCTTCTACTTTAGTTTCGACATTAGAAGCCAACTTTGCAGATGGTTTCACAGTAAATTCCGCAGAACGAGATTGAGCTATATCCCACTTTCCCCAGCGCGATCTTCCCCAGCCATTAACGTCTGTCCACTCTACCTCTGGTTGATCCATAGGCCCATTTTGTGGCAACAAAAGCAGGATTGCCTGGGATTCGGAACCTTCTTTTTTAACTACCTGCAAAGACCATTTATGTTCGCCAATTTGCTGTTCTGCTTGTTCAATGGTTTGCCAACCAGGAAGGTTTAACCCAGCTTTGCGGATCTGTTTTAATTCATTGAGGGTAGTAACAGCTGGCGGCTGTTTCCATTGCCAGTATCCTGTCAGATATCCGGGAACCCCCGCCATTGCTAGCAGCAGTAGCAATAACAAAAGTGCTGCTACCTGAGTCAATTGGTTTTCCTTGAAAAATTTAGAGAAGGAAATCATCAGTAAAATTTGCAATACTTAGGCAAAATTTTACTTTATAAAATCACATTGTGAGTTCAGTAATATTTAGGACTTACGTATAAG
>NZ_JADEXF010000163.1 GCF_015207245.1 Nostoc cf. edaphicum LEGE 07299 | reverse complement strand
ATATTCCTGTATTTGCGATTTCAACTTTGGCTGCGGTAGCTTGGTCAGAAGTAGGCAAAAGCCAAAATTTAACAACTTTTGCTGTGGAAATGCCAGCACAACGAGGTCAAATTTTCGCTGCTATTTATCAGTTTGAGCCAGATACTTCTAAACTAAAAGTGTGTTTGTCAGATAGAGTGTTGACACCAGAAGCGTGGCAGGAAACTTTAGCGAATTGGAACACTAATTATCAGCTGATTCAAGCTCAATCTGGGCTAGCAGCAACGGTGACAAGTATTTTGGAACTAGCTAATCTCGATTGGCAAGAGGGCAAATTTCCTAATTGGTCAGAGGCTTTACCATATTATGGGCAACATCCAGTACAGGATGCATAGCCATCATGAACGTGGAAAAGCCACGAAAAACCTAACCCACTAGGACGTGTTTTCAAACTATAACCACAAGAGAATGGAGGCGATCGCTCTGGACAAATTAGAGTTGTGGGTAAAGGCGACGAGTCCCATCACATTTTACTACAGTTAGGTCTAATCCTAACCTCTACCTCCACCAGTTCCCCATCGCCGTTGGCAATTCCTCAACAAGTGCGATCGCCTTGAGCAAGCCCTCACTACTGATAGTGTTCTGAAATTTCTGGCTGGTATCAAAAATCCTTAACTGAACCGTATTGCTTTTTAGATCCTATTTAACTTAATAATTTCATTGCCAAAGTAGATAAAAGAATTCATGAAAATCATACATTTAACGTAGTTATTACGTAAAGGTGTGTTTAAGCGACTTTAAGCAGAATTTCGTAGATACAAATCTGAATAAAAGATGTATAAAGGAACAAGTGACTGTACTCAGTATAAATAAGTATTAACTTATACAAATACTTGAAAAAGCAGTCACATTCGGTCTGAGAATGCTTTTAATTTAGACCTATGTAAATTCATTCCCGGAAATACAATGATAGACCGTATCCTTCTTTTAGCTATTTTCATTTTCATCGGAATACCATTAACCATGTTAAGCATCTTCTATAGCTTAAATTATTCAGGTTTCTGTTTTGCAAAGATGCGTTATTTAAGTAATGAAGAAAAGTTACGAATAGCTTTTGATTATAACAACAGGGAGGATACATTACCTGTAAATGTAGATGGAAAAATAAAATTTTACGAACATATCAAGTATGCAAGTTTTGATGAATATATCAAAGAAAATCCAGACTGCTGTTCTATCAATCACGGTGAAGCTTACAAGATTGCACAGTCTTCATTTATTCCAGAGTCTTCATTTTTAGATCCTATATCTGGACTTGGTTTTCGCGATTTGACAGTCATAAACTTCAAAGTACGTTATTTAGATGAGAACGGTAATCAGAGAGTACAAGAAGTACGTCTTGGAAATACTTTACGGAACTGTGGTCGTCCAGTATCCATTTGGTTTGATAAAGAACCATAATCAAATGAAGTACAGAAGTATGTAATAACGTATAGGTGTGTATCTCTAACTTGTACCGTACCAAAGGGAGAAATACTGTACCTATTAAATAACTCAAAAGTATCGAGGATTAATAATGAAGTTGTAACCATAAGAGCAAACTTCGAGTAATACAAATCTTTTAGATAGGAGTTGAATTTGACTGCAAAATGTTTTGACTGAAGAACTATGTAAATTATCGCAGATACAATAATGAACCGCACCTATTTTTTAGCTAATTTCCTTTTAATCGGATTCCCGTTAACCATTTTAAGCATATACTTTAGCTTAAATTATTCAGGATTCTGCTTTGCTAAGATGCATTATCTCAGTGAGAAAGAGAAGCTTAAATTAGCTTTTGATTCTCTAAACAATGCAGAAAAATTACGTATCCCAATTGCAGGTAAAATGCAAGATCGCGAATTTATTAAGTATAAAAGCTTTGATGAATATATTAAAGAAAATCCTGATTGTTGTGCGATTAGTCCTCGTGGTGGTGTCGAGGTGGCTATACCAGATTCTTTTTTAAATCCTCGTATACTTGGACTTGATTCTGGCGAGGGGATACGTATTAAGTTCAAAGTGCGCTATTTAGATGAAAATAGCTTGCCAATATCTCAAGAAATCACTACTGGTATTGCTTTACAAAACTGTGGTAAAGTAATAGTTTTCAATTAATACTTCTTAAGTAAAATAACTGAAAATTTTGGAGGATCTTATGGCAATTTTAAACAGAAATGATATTACAAATTTGTATTTGTATGGTCAGCTAACAACTCCTGTTAATTTATTAGATAGTAGTTTGATTCGACCTAAAGATACTGTTATAAGAGTAGATGTTGATGCAGTAGAGTTAATGAAGGGTCCTGGTAGGTTTGCAGTCGGAAGCCAATTTGAGCTAATAAAAAGATTTTTCAACTCAAATATTTCAATTTCACCTGGAACTTACACTAAAAGTGAAATAAATGCTCGTATTTTGAAAGCAGATCGCATTTATTGGACGATGAAACAATATAATTATGTTGACAGCGTTGATGATTATTTAGATCGGGTTTGGGTGTACAACTCGATGGCATTTAAAATTTCTGATGATGCTAAATTTATTGTTGAACAAAATGGTGAAAGGCGAATAGAAAATTTTGCTACTGAACCTTTTATAAATGAAGATCCTAATAAAAGAGACAATTTTGACTTTGGTTCAGAAGATATCACGACATCTATTTTAAATGCCTTTGCAGGGCCAAAAATAGATCCATCGGGGATTGGTAGAAAAGTTTTTCTGGATTATGTTAATGCTGATTTAATTCCTAGAACTACATATACTCAAGAAGCTTTTGAAAAAGATTTCCAAAAAAGCAATTCTTTGTTCAATTCTGGGTACGTTGACACACCAGTAGCAATAGGCATATTAATAGGACTCAGTGGTGGATTTATTGATGGACTATTTAATGACGGTGTTATAAAATTTCTTGACGGTAATAAGCCGATTATCTATGGAACAGTAGACGCAGATGTCATCTCTGTAGAAAAATCCCCTATTGATGGTGAGGGTATTATTGGGGGTATACAGTCAAAAAATTACCCAACTCTCTATAAGTTTAAAGGTAATGGTGTTGTTCTACTTGGTGGAAAAGGAGCGGACACCCTGATCGGAGGAACCAGAACCAGCGATATTCTGATGGGTAATGAAGGAAATGACCAACTAACTGGTCAGCTTAGTCATTTTTCTAGAGGTAATGATACCCTTAATGGCGGTGCAGGTAACGACACTCTTGATGGGGGTTTAGGAGATCGAGATATCGCTGTTTTCTCCGATAAATTTGAAAACTATAAATATACCATCTCTGACAGAGGGCTTTTCGGTCTTGGAGGAAAAATCATAACCTTTGCTCATAATAAAGGAACTCAGGCTGATGGTACAGATACACTGCAAGATATCGAGTTTGCCCAATTTAGCGATCGCATTGTTCCCCTACCTTTAAAAGATGGGCCAAAAGACACCAAACAATCAGACATTTACGATAATAACGGGCAGTTATTTGCATCTGTTTCGTTGACTTTGCCAACTTTTATGCTTGATGAAGATGCCGACTATACGTTAAACCTATCTTCAGTACAAGGTACGTAGTATAATTTCGTCTACATCATTGACGTATCAGGCAGTATGTTTGGTACTCCGCTTCAGGAAGCTCAAAATGCCTACATCAGTTTAACTAATTCATTAATTTATAGTGGTATTGCAAATATCAGTCGTTTTGCGGTTATTAGTTTTAGCAACAGTGCTTTTTCAACCGGTGCAATAAGTCCAACACAAGTAAGTACAGAAATTCTATCATTAAGGGCTGGTGGTGGTACTGCCTTTAGTGACGCTCTGGGTAAAGCTTATCAGTTTTTACAAGCATTGCCTCAAGGAGGGACGAATATTGTTTACTTTTTGTCTGATGGACAAGCTGGCGATAGCTTTAGCTCCAATGCCTCGGCGCTTCAGTCCATAGCTAATGTTCGAGCTTATGGTATTGGTAGCGGCGTAGATACCAATCAGTTAAATATAGTCGATTCTGACGATGCGGTATTGCTATCTAATGCTTCAAGTTTGTCAGATGAGTTTAATAACTCAGGTTTGTCTGCCAACGATATTCTGAGTATCAACATTCTTGTAAATGGTACTGTAGTTGAAACTATACTACCAAACCAATTAGTTAGTAATCCATTGGGTTTGAGCTTTAGTGGCTCTATAGAAAATTTAAGTGTAGCTCTTGGCGCTCAAAACAAAATCACAGCTGAAGTCTTTTTTACCGACGGAACCCCACCTGCTCAGATAGATTTTACAGTTGGAACTGGCGAAACATATATTGCAAGTCTGGATGGAGGAACTCCCACTGCCTTGGCTGTAAATTCTTTGGCAGCAAATACTTTCTTAGCTGATGTTAGTAGTAATACTTCTTTGCAGAACTCCACCATTGCACCTGTTAATGCAGATCCATTAAGTAATATCGTTGAAGGCACTTCTGGCAACGACCTGATTATCTTAGGAGCAATCGATTTAGGAGCAAATGCTGGTGCAGGAAACGATAAAGTAGTTGGTAATAATCTCGATAACATTTTCAATGGCGGTGTTGGTAACGATTCTCTATTTGGTCATGATGGAGACGATCAAATAAGTACTGGCGATGGCAACAATTTAGTAGATGGTGGTGAGGGAGTTGATACTGTAATCTATGAAAATATATTGTTAGCAAATAGTCAGATTCAAAAAACAGGGAAAGTAATTACTGTAGACAACAAAGACACCCTGCTCAATGTAGAATTTATTCAATTTTCCGATAAGAGAATCAGTACCGAAAGCCTAGTACCTGTGCCTATTTTAAAAGGGTATGATGTTACTCTTGTTGAAGGTGATTCAGGGACTACGATTGCTCAATTTACATTAGACCTTTCATTTCCAGCACCAGTTGACATACACTTTTCCTACAAAACTGTAGATGGAACAGCCCTAGCTGGATCGGATTACGTCGCTACGTTGGGACAAATCACCATTGCTGCTGGTGAGAGTAGTGCGACAATTGAAGTTGAGTTAATTGGAGATACTGAATACGAGCCAGACAAAATATTTGCTTTGAGTCTGTCTGCCTTAACTGGAGCTACCTTTGAAAACAACGAGGTAGAGTACACTCTAATTGGCAACATAGAGAGCGACGATCTACCTAATACCCCACCTTTAGCTTTTGGTATAGGTGATATTACAGTTACCAAAAATGCTCCTAATACGAGTATAGACCTGTTTGCAGCTTTTGAAGACACTGAAGAAAGCGATACTACTCTTACCTATTTAATTGAAGGTAATACAAATAATGGGCTGTTTGATAGTGTCACTATTAATGGACTTACTGGAACTTTAACTCTAGACTATGCTGCCAACACCCAAGGTAGTGCCGACCTTACCATTCGTGCTACTGATAGCGAAGGTCAATTTGTCGATACCACTTTTACAGCCTTAGTCATTGCTGCTAGTAATGCCAAGGATGTTCTGTTTGGTAGCTATGGCAATGATTATCTTGATGGGGGTAGTGGTGACGATGAAATATTTGGGTTAGAAGGGAATGATCTGCTCCTCGGTGGTACTGGTAATGATTCATTGCAAGGGGGTGCAGGCAATAATACTTTAAACGGTGGCATCGGCAATGATACTTATATTGTTTACAGTCCTACTGATACCATCATTGAAAATGTCAGTAGTGGAACAGATACAGTTATAGCAGCCGTTGACTTTTCAATTGGTGGACTTGCCAACGTAGAAAACTTAGTACTAATAGGTAACGCCATTGCGGGTACTGGCAACTCCCTAAGTAACAAAATCACAGGCAACGCCCAAGACAACATTTTGAGTGGTAATGCTGGTAATGACTCCCTAGATGGCGGTGCAGGTAACGATACGCTGATTGGTGGTGTTGGTAATGACACTTACACTGTTGACAGCATAGGCGACATGATTGTTGAGAATAGCAATGAAGGCACTGATATAGTAAATGCTGCCGTTGACTACTCCCTTGCTGTTGCCGCCAACGTAGAAAATCTAGTGCTGATAGGTAATGCGATCGCGGGTACTGGTAACTCTCTAAGCAATAACCTGTATGGGAACAACCTCAATAACATTTTAGACGGTGGTGCTGGCAATGACTACCTGTATGGTGAAGCAGGTAACGACACCCTTTACGGTGGAGATGGCAACGAATACCTTTATGGTGATATCGGCGATGACTATCTTGATGGTGGTGCTGGTAGCGATCGGCTCAACGGTGAAGCGGGTAACGATACACTCAACGGTGGAGATGGCAACGATACCCTCAACGCTGGTACTGGCGACGATGTGGTGAAGGGGGGACTGGGTACTGATACCTACTTTGTTGACAGTACTTCGGACAGTATTTTTGAAGACACTAATGCTGGCATCGATAGCGTAAATACCTCTATAACTTGGACGTTAGGAAATAATTTAGAGAATTTGACCTTAACGGGTACAAGCGCTATTGACGGTATTGGTAATATCTTCAACAACACGATTGCAGGCAATAGTGGTGCTAACAACCTATTCGGTAATGAGGGGAATGACAGTTTGAGCGGAAATACCGGGGATGATTTACTTGATGGCGGTACTGGCGATGATACAATGCTTGGCGGGTCGGGTAATGATGTGCTAATTGGCAATTTTGGCCATGACGTACTCACTCTAAGTACTGGTGCTGATATCTTTGTTCTCAACAGTCCCAGCGAGGGTGTTGATAGAATTACGGATTTTTCAAGTATTGATGATACACTTCATGTTTCTGCTGTGGGTTTTGGTGGTGGGTTGGCTCCGGGTACTTCCATTATGGCAGACCAAATCCTCATCGGCAGTGGCGCAGTTGCGACGACTAGTGCTAGTCAGCGATTTATTTATAACACTTCTACTGGTGCGCTGTTCTTTGATGCTGATGGCAATCAAACTGGGTTTGGGGCGGTGCAGATTGCAACGCTATCTAATAAACCTTTGATTAGTGGTAATGACATTTTTGTTATTGGCTAGTAGAGTTTAGGTAACTGCCACAGTCAGAAAACTACACAAATACCATGTTTAATTCCACTTTATCAAATCTTTTGAAGAGTCTTGGTTATAGCGGTTCTGACCCATCACCGACAGCTATGTTAAGTTTGGCTCTTCTGGAAATAATGCTATCCTTCAAATT
>NZ_JADEXF010000162.1 GCF_015207245.1 Nostoc cf. edaphicum LEGE 07299 | reverse complement strand
ATATATACGTGGCTTTATTTCAGTTTGGATGCTTAAATTAAGAGTCTGAAATAGTCTTTAATTACGAATTACCTTAGCGCAGTAGTAGCGAGTCTGCAAGCAATCGATTATTAATAATTTTGGACTATCTAGACTAACTAACAGTAAATCCCCAGTACACGCCACGGAGGATTAGTGTGATGAATCAAACTAGAGTGGATATTGAATCAACTTTATCTAGACTAGCTATTTTTAACTACTAGCGCTACTACCTAGAGTTGTGAGTTAATTTCATACTTGGGAAGGATGTTGCTCACCTTAAAAGTTAAGCATTAACGTGAGCCTCGGTTGGAAACTCACGTTAAGCATTAGTGCAAAGCGATCGCTATACTCAATTGTGGTGTTCATCTGCTAGAGGTTATGGCAAAACCAATTCCTATTCTTTTGCAGATTATGATTCTTACGACTGAAGCAGATAGTTCATGTTTCCCCGCCAACGACTACATCTCGAATTCGGAGGCTAGGGCCACCACAACCCACTGACAAGCCATTTTGCCCTCCCTTACCACAACCGCCGGATTCATCCCAATAAAAATCATCACCAAGTGCCTCAATATCCGCTAAAGTTTGGAATACATTTCCCGAAAGGGTCACATCTCGGACAGGTTCAGCAATTTTGCCGTTCCTAATCATCCACGCTTCCCCAGCACTAAAGGTAAACATTTCCCCATTTGTCATTCCACCCAACCAATTACGGGCATAAACTCCTTCTTTGATATCGGTGAATAAGTCTGCAACTGGTGTTTTACCCCGTTCAATCCAGGTATTTGTCATCCGCACAATGGGAGTAAAGTGATAGTTGAGACAGCGAGCGTTACCCGTAGGCGTTTCCTCCAATTTGCCAGCAGTTTCACGAGAATGTAAACGTCCCACTAAAACTCCATCTTTAATTAGTTGAGTAGTCGTGGCAGGTGTGCCTTCATCATCGTAAAAATAGCTACCACGATGTCCTTCTGGAGCCGCACCATCAAAAATTTGCAGTTCTTCTGGGCCAAACCGCCGTCCGATAGTCATCACTTCCAGGAGATCGGGGTTTTCGTAAGCCATATCAGCTTCAGAAAGATGTCCGAAGGCTTCGTGGACGAATAAACCCGTGAGAATTGGGTCAATGACTACAGTGTAAGTATTGCCTTTGACCGGTGGTAGAGATAAAGCGGCGATCGCTCTTTGAGCAGCACCTTGTACCTGTTCATCCAAACTAGTTAAATCTTCGTAAGCTTTACGAGAACCAGTAGTTTCCCGTCCAGTTTGTACGGTTTCGCCATTTTTGGCGGTGGCGGCAAAGCGCATTTCCATATCCACCCAAGATTGTTCGATCGAAGTACCTTCTGAAGTAGCAATGATGACTTTTTGGGCACTGTCACCGTAACGCACCGAGGTAGTGGTAATTCGGCGATCAACGCTTTTAAGCAATTGGGCATAGCGATCGCACAATTGTTTTTTCTGCGAGAGTGGGATATTTCGGGGATCGGTACCTTTTAGGGGTAGAATGCATACTGCTTGCACCGGGTCAATGGGTGCAAGTAAAGTTTCTTCATCACCAACCATCCGCGCAGCTGCGATTGCTTCTTCTATGCGATCCTCGATTGTTGCCAGCTGGTTAAAGCAGCTCAACCCCCATCCGCCTTTATAACAAGCGCGAATATGTCCGCCAATGGAGATGCCTTCACTGAGGGTTTCTACCTTGTCGCCACGCAACAAGATATCAGTCCCTTCTGCTTCTTCAAGGCGAATCATCAGATAATCTACACGCTTAGAGTAGCGGGCGATCAGGTCAGAAAGTAAATTTTGTGCGTCAGCAAGTGTAGTCGGCATTTCCAATTAGTAACAATGACGAACTGCATTTATTTTGCAATTATTTGGGGAATTTCTGCTAATCAATATTATGAGGAGACTGAGTACTGAAGGAGATGAGTGAGTGGAAAAACAGGGGAGAAGTTGTTCTTCTCTGCGCCTTTGCATCTGTGCCTCTTGTGCCCAATCTCCAATCCCCAATCTTGAGTTACGGTGGGTAAGAACTCAATGATGTGCTAAGATAATCAAGTGAGAATAAAATTCGGTTACATTCTTTGTTTTTAGTATTGACAGGCTTTTTCCTTTTGGTCTTAACAAGCTTGCCTCCGAAATCTAAATCTCTACACACCTATGATTTTGGAGATAATGCATGTCAATTTATGTAGGTAATCTATCCTACGAGGTCACACAAGATGATCTCAATTCTGTGTTTGCCGAACATGGTACTGTAAAGCGGGTTCAGTTACCTACTGACCGTGAAACAGGACGTCCACGCGGCTTTGCCTTTGTAGAGATGGGCACAGAAGCTGAAGAAACAGCTGCCATTGATGCTCTTGATGGAGCTGAATGGATGGGACGCGACCTCAAAGTGAATAAAGCGAAACCAAAGGAAGATAGAGGTGGTTCTTTTGGTGGTGGCGATCGTCGTGGCGGCGGTGGCGGTGGATACAATAGATCGCGCTACTAAGCTTTAAGATCAGAAATTAAGTTTTAACGTCTAAAGGGCAGAATCATTATCTGCCCTTTTTGCGCTTCGGTCTACTGGATAGCTTAAATTGCCCAGTACCAATTAAGTAGGAGATGATAAATGACCCAAGTATTTGTGGGCGAAAATGAAGGAATTGAGTCAGCCTTACGTCGATTTAAGAGGGAAGTTTCCAAAGCAGGTATTTTTCCAGACATGAGAAAGAATCGTCACTTTGAAACGCCTTTGGAAAAACACAAGCGCAAAGAAGTCGCTCGACACAAACAACGCAAGAGAAATTTCCGTCGTAATTAATAATTAGGGATACCTCCGGTTAGCTACGCTAACACACTCTCTCATTAGATTCTTAGCTGTCGAAAAGGCGATCGCTGTACTCCAAAGGAGAATCTAATGAGCAAGTTCTGAACTTCGGCAACCTTTCCTGATATCAGCTATCTATCAAAATCATTATAATAAATTTGTTTGAGTTACTGCTGTTGTGTATTAATCAGAATTTCCAGAGTTAACTAATTAGAAAATCAGTCAACAATATTCTTAATTATAAGCTGCACCAATCAATGCCAATAAAAAGCCCTCAAGCAAAGATGAGGGCTAGGCAGTTTTTTTGCTAGAGATATGAGTTCAATTCTTTCTAAGCACGAGCACGCGTAATCTGAGCAGCATCAAAGTCTTGTAGCCGAGTCATATTTCCAGTGTTCTTATCAACAATAAACACAGCATTAGGTGTCTCATATCTCATAGCTCCAAATGCGAGGAGTTGACCTGTTGCAGAGCAAACTAAGCTTTGTAAGCCATTATTCCATGCTCGATCATTAACTTTCAATTGTCCTAGTCTGATGGGCTTTTTTTGATTTGGATCTAGCTGCACCAGAGTTGTCTCACCATACGCACCAGCTATAGAGGTATAAAGTATTCCATCTGGGCACTCAGCTAGATTGCTGACCCGCTCATCATCCAGGAATTTAACCTTACTAATAGGGCTTATCTCTCCTGTTTGAAGGTTAATATCTACCAATCTGATCGGTGGTGTACCGTTCTTCTTACCTACTAGACCAATGAGTCGCCCATCATTAGTACCTAGCAAGCTGCCAAGCTGTTGATTTGGTTTAAGTCCTGAGACTATCAAAGTTCTTACAGGCGTACCCAAAAATGTAATGCGAGTAGGTGTCGCCTGTCTCCGACTAAGCGCAACTGGAGTAATGGCTACAACAAGTGTGCCATCGTTTAAAGAGGTAAAACCACTCAATATTTCATTAGGCTCTAATAGAGGTGTACTTTTATCCGTAAGTACCTGAGCCTTTCCTGTCATTAAGGATTGCAAAACTAGTCCTACAGGCTTAATATCTGTGCTTACTGTGCTTACACTGTTTAGGGCAGTGTTCTCTACTAATTCAGTGGTGTTTACCTCTGTAATAGCCGTTTGGTCAATATCAACGATCGGGCTAGAACCTATACCTACAATATTTACACTTGGTGTTTCTGCCAAGGCTTTCTTGGTTAGATAACTAAGTCCAGATACTACAGTTCCAGCAAGTGCCAATTGTCCAAACCGTCGACGTGATAGCTTGTAATTCATATTTTCCTTCCTAGAATTAATGACTTTTATTAGGTAGCAGTGCGAACATAAACAGACATCCTCTAATATATTTGCGTCCAGGTTGCTACTGAGGGTGTTCCATTGTTGTCACTAATAAAAAGCATGTACCAGCCTGGGGGTGCAATGTTTCGATTGTTTGTTACCGTGACCCTAAGAGAAGTAGCGTTTCTAGAAATAATGGGTGCATCGACTAACCTTTGTTCTGTATCGCAGGAATGGGTAGTTGCTATTGGTCTAATAAAACTAACCCACTTAATATTTGCAGCTTGGGGTGTCTGAATCGTAAATTGCTGCCCGTAGGTAACAGTTTGAGGAGCGCTCTGAATAACTGGACGCGATCGCGACATATACGCAGGACTGTAGATTTCTAATCGCAGTTCATTGACCGTCCGTTGAGGGTTCCCTCCAGCTGCGACGACCCTACCATCTGGTAACAGGACGGCCACCGAGTGATATACGCGGGGAACAGTTTGTTTAGCTACTACTGTCCAGGTATTTGTAGCTGGATTGTAGATTTCTGCTGGCAGCATTGATTGTTTTGTGTCCTCATTCATTTTGCTACCATTGCAAACAAACACTGTGCGATCGGGCAACAAAACTGCGCTGTGATGCATCCGGGCATAGTTTAAAGGCTTTGCTGCTACGTAAGTTGGATTACTAGCTTTTAAATCGACAATATTTACCCTCTTGGTTGCTGTCTTACCACTACCCCCACCGAGAATCATTACCTTTTGATCTTGTGCAGGTGGTAAAAGAAGACTGGCAGCTTGATCGCCAAAAGCTATGTCTTGCAGCCCTGTCACCACTGTTTCTGTAATAGATTGTGTAAATGTCTCTGGCAGGGTTAATATCCTTGGTGTCACTCCAGTGCCACCCATCTGAGCACCTGAATAAAAAACTTTTCCACTACTTAGTAGAAACAGATGCGCGTATGGCGGTAAGGCACTAGTTGTTGGAAAAGCTTTCCAACCATTTGGAAACAAAGCAGAATAAATTTCTGGTTGTCTATTGAGCTTGCCATCTTTATCCGGCCCAGACACTGCTAAGACTCGACCGCTGCCTAGTGTTAACACAGTAGGATACCAGCGACCATTATTCATTGATCGTATCTTGACCCATTTCTCAGCAATGGGATCAAACATCAGAGCATAGGGTGAACCATAAAATGGGTCATAGCGCAAAGTTCCACCTGCAACTAGTAACTGACCATCAGGACGGAAGGAGTGACCAGCGCAAAAAATATCCATAGGTTGATTGTTACTATCCAATGGAGGCGCCTGACGGGAAAAGGTTCCCTTGTTGACATCCCAGACTACACTGTCATAGGGAGTATTTAACCGATTGGGATCGTTACCTGAGCCACAGAAAAAGAATACCTTACCAGTACGAAGTAGAGCGGCATGTATAGGTATGATTGGAGCATTGTACGACAATACTTGCCATTTATCTGTAGTAGCAGCCAGAGCAATGGAAGTCCCTAAATCTGTTGCCTCTTGAAGGTTAGTGTTGTTATTAGGTTGAGTCACTTTATTTACAATTCTTTCTAGGTGAACTTTATTTTTTGCACTTTATTTTATTAATTGATTTCTCAATTTATATTTATACTTCTTTAGGCTTATTTAGCGTTAAGATATGATGTGTTTCATAATAAGGAAATGTAAAATCATCTGTTATCAATAGTAATTGCGCTATCAATCATACATCCTGTAGAGTATCTAGATTAAGCCTTAACTACATTGCTAATATCAATAATACTACATCTCATGCATGAAGTTTTCTTGTGGAATATTTTCTCACAGAATAAAATAAATATTTTTGGTTTTGCGGTCTTAATTTGTGAAATCATCGAAAATCTCTAGTCACTTTTGGATAATTAGATAAATTAATAAAAAGCTTGTATAGTAAAGGTTTTGTAGGTTAAAATTAGCAACATTAATTTTTGAACGGATATTAATCAAGAATAATTATCCAAGACCATCTGTATCCCTACAACTATTTAATGTAGCAGGGTGGTTTCATACAAGCAGAGAAAAACTAAAACTGGGTTTCAAAGCCTCTTCCCAGAGAGGAGAGGAATGGAAGTGGGGTAAAAAGCCATACCACAAAACGAGAAATCAAGACTTATATATTTTTCTTTTTTCGGATGAAAGCACCTGCTACAACTATTTAATGTAGCGGATTATTTCGGCAACTGAGCAAGCTTGAGCGATCGCTCCTCTGGGTGTGTGAGGTGAATCGCCATCAAAAATCTCAGAGATAGAACCAAGACAAGCATCAAAGAAAAAGTGATCTAGCAATGGTTGCCAATTAAAAGGCAACGATTGTTGTGGATAAAAACGTTGCCAAGCCCGAATATATGGCCCAATTAGCCAAGTCCAAACAGTGCCTTGATGATAAGCGCGATCGCGTTGTTGTTGATTGCCCTCATATTTCCCTTTGTATTCTGGATCTCCTGGATCGAGACTGCGAAGACCATAAGGTGTGAGCAAGCTGGTAGTTGCCAAATCTAATATCTGACACCCTTGCTGTTCGGAAAACCCACAATGGTGTAATGACAACGCCAAAACCGCATTCGGACGAATTTGAAAATTCCGGCGATCGTCTGGCTCAATAGTATCGTACAGATAACCTAGCTGAGGATTCCAGAATTTTTGCAGTGAGGTTTTCACGTGTTGTGCTTGGTTAGCATAACGCTGTGCTTGCTTAGTGAGACGCACTGGTGAGCCATATTCCATTTGGCTCAGGCGCTCTGCCCACTGACTCAGCCAACATAAAGCAGAATACCACAGTGCATTGATTTCCACTGGTTTGCCGTAACGGGGTGTGACGGGGTGTGTCCCAATTACCACATCCATCCAGGTGAGAGCTACACTACGAGCATCCCAACTAACTAGCCCATCGGTAGCATCGACCTGGATATTAAAATGTGTACCACCGACAAACGCTTTATAGATTTGCTGTACTACAGGGAATTGCTCTGCCAAAAAATCCCAGTCTTGGGTAGCTTCTAAATAAAGTCCTAAAGTTTCAATCCACCACAATGCCGCATCAATACTGTTATAAAT